>DASVZW010000001.1:0-4713 GCA_036391475.1 Patescibacteria group bacterium
GTCGGAATTGTAGCTATGTTAGCCTTACTCTTTATCACCAAGTACTACACCGGACCCGGCGAGAAACCAATAGTTGGTATCGCCAAAGCATCCCAAACCGGGGCGGGCACCACTCTGATCGCCGGTCTAAGTTATGGAATGGAATCTACCTTTGTTTCTGTTCTCGTAGTCGCAGCCTCTATTTTCGCTGGTTATAGTCTCCTTGGATTTTACGGAATCTCCCTGGCCGGTATGGGAATGTTAGCTACCACCGGAATTATTATGGCCCTCGACACTTTTGGCCCCATTTCCGACAACGCTCAGGGAATGGTCGAAATGGCCGGATTAAAGGGTAAAGCTGCCATTATTACCGGAAATCTCGATGCTGTTGGCAACACTACCAAAGCCCTCACTAAAGGCTTTGCCGTTGGCTCCGCAGCCATCGCCGCCAGTTCTCTATTCGCTACCTATTTTGAAGCCACCGGGCTTAAAGCGATCAACATCAGCAATCCAAAAGTCTTTATTGGAGTCTTAGTGGGTGGTGCTCTACCTTTCCTTTTTAGCTCCAGATTGATCGGTTCAGTCGGCCGTGCCGCTTTTGAAGTAGTCGAAGAAGTCAGACGACAGTTTAGAGAGATCAAGGGAATTATGGAAGGTAAAGCCTTACCCGATTATTCAAAAGCTATTGCTATCGTTACCGCAGCCGCTCAAAAAGAGTTGGTTATTCCGGCTTTGATCGTCATTACATTGCCCGTTCTTGCTAGTTTACTTGGAGCCGAAGCACTTGGTGGTTTCCTGGCCGGAACTGTAGTTGTCGGGCTTATGCTGGCACTATTTATGTGCAACGCCGGTGGAGCTTGGGATAACGCCAAAAAATACATCGAGGACGGTAATATGGGAGGTAAAGGATCAGATACTCACAAGGCTGCTGTCGTTGGTGACACAGTAGGCGATCCATTAAAAGATACTGCAGGACCTGCACTCAACCCGATGATGAAGATCGTTCAAATCGTCGCCCTTCTCATTGCTCCTTTGGTCATCACATTAATAGGTAAATAATAATTTGAAGGCCTGCCCAAACCTTTGAGACTAAATTCTTAACATGGAAGACAATAAACAAGATCAAGATTTTGAAGTACTTACACCCAAGATAGTTCCGGACGAAAAAACGGAATGGGGTACCATTCGTTCTACTCAAATAGTAGACGAAATGGAAAGATCATATCTTGACTACGCCATGTCGGTTATTGTCGCCCGTGCCTTACCTGATGTTCGCGATGGTTTAAAGCCGGTTCACCGAAGAATTCTTTTCGCCATGAAAGAAATGGGTATTACCCATAAAAGTCCTTACAAGAAATCTGCGCGTATCGTCGGTGAGGTTTTAGGTAAATACCATCCGCATGGAGATACCGCGGTCTACCAAACTATGGTACGCCTGGCTCAAGAATTCTCCATGAGATATCCTTTGGTAGATGGTCAGGGTAACTTTGGAAGTATCGATGGAGATTCCGCCGCTGCTATGCGTTACACCGAGGCAAGATTAAGTAAAATCGCCGCTGAAATTCTGGAGGATATCGATAAAAATACAGTCGACTTTGTTGACAACTTTGATGGTAGTCAGCAGGAACCCTTAGTCTTACCGGCTAAGTTACCGAATCTTTTGTTGATGGGCTCAGATGGTATCGCCGTTGGTATGGCTACCAAAATACCTCCTCACAATTTAGTTGAGGTTGTCAATGCCGTTAAAGCTTTGATCAAGAAAAGCAAAGTCACTCTTTCCTCAGAAATAAAAGTTGACGGAATCGAAAGACAAAACTACAAAGAGATTATTGGTACGCTGGATAGTGGCATTGAGATTGACGAACTCTGCGAACACATCAAAGGTCCGGATTTCCCAACTGCCGGTGTAATCTACAACTCCGAAGAAATCAAAAAAATGTACCAAACCGGTAAAGCCAGTATTACTGTCCGTGGTGTAGCCGAGATAGTTGAAAAAAAATCAGGTCGTTTCCAAATCGTCATCAGTGAGCTTCCATATCAGGTAAATAAAGCCAAATTAATTACGGACATCGCTGAGTTGGTCAAGAAAAAGAAAATTGAAGGAATTTCAGATCTCCGTGATGAATCGGACCGTAAAGGTATGACAGTCGCCGTCGATCTTAAAAAGGACGCCAAACCCAAAAACGTTTTGAATAACCTCTATAAATATACCGAACTTCAAACCAGTTTCCCGGCCAATATCGTTGCTTTGACCTCTGATGGTACACCTCATCTTTTAAATCTCAAACAAATCCTTATCGAATACGTTTGCCACCGCCAGTCGGTAGTTGTTAGACGTTCCCAATTTGAACTGATCTCAGCTAAGGACAGAGCCCACATTTTGGAAGGATTGCTTATCGCTCTCAAGAATATTGATGACGTAATTGAAACCATCAAGAAAAGTCCCGACACCGATACTGCCAGAGTTAACCTTATGACCAAGTTTGGACTCACCGAGATCCAAGCGACCGCTATCTTAGATATGCAACTAAGACGCTTGGCCGCCCTTGAAAGACAGAAGATCGAAGAAGAATACCGTCAACTCATGGCCACTATCGATAGATTAGTCGCCATACTTAAAGATCCTGAAAAAGTACTGGGGATCATCGTGGAAGAAATTGACAAATTGGCTGCCGACTATAAAGAACCCAGAAGAACCAAAATTGTTAAAAGCGCCCCCGATGCTTTATCTGAAGAAGATTTGATCCCGGCCGAAGAAACGATTGTGACTTTGACAAAGTCCGGATACATAAAACGTATGCCAATTTCTACTTTCCGAACTCAAAAGAGGGGAGGGAAGGGGGTTTCCGGCATGACTATTAAAGAAACCGATGAAATTAATATTCTCACCAATGCCAATACTCATGACCGGCTTTTGGTATTTACCAGTAAAGGAAAAGTCTTTGCTCTTAAGGTTTGGGAACTTCCGGAAGGCAGTCGTATCAGCAAAGGCCAGGCCATCATCAATCTTATAAATATCGAGACCGACGAAACTATTCAATCAATGCTTCCGATGTCGTCCGTACAGGACAAGTCCTCGTATCTTTTCTTCACCACTAAAGCCGGTGTTGTTAAAAGAACGGCTCTTTCTAAATACGAGAACATCAAATCAAACGGGCTGATCGCCTTAAAACTTAATCCCGGTGACTCCTTGGTCTGGGTCAACAAAACCTCAGGTAAAGATCATATTTTGCTTGTTTCCAGAGACGGTAAATCTATTCGTTTCAACGAGACTGATGTCCGTCCAACCGACCGTGACACGATGGGGGTCAGAGGTATCCTCCTTAAGAACGGCGACTATATAATTTCCATGGAATCATTCCCGGTAGAGGAACCGGTTTCTAAAGATAAAAGAGTTAAACTTTTCAGAGATCTTTTGATCGTTACCGAAAAGGGGATGGGAAAACGTACTCCATTACCGGAATATCCAGTCCAAAACCGTTCCGGGCAGGGATTGAAAGTCAGTGAAACTACCGACAAAACCGGTAAAGTAAGTGGAGCCCTCTTAGTCGACCAGGATTCTGAAGTGCTGCTGATCACTACGTCTCAGGGCCAGGCCATCAAACTCCCGATAAGGAACATTCCCAGACTTGGCAGAGCTACCCAAGGAGTTATCTTGATGAGGTTTGCCAAAGACAACGACTCAGTCGCCGCCGTCACAACTATTTCGGAATCGGATACCGAAGAGTAAATAAAAAACCCGCCTAATTCTAGGCGGGTACTGATTTTAATAGTCGTACATTTGATGAAGAAAGTGCGCGGCTTCATCCGACATTTTTATATCTTTTACTTCAACTGAGTATCCGCTGGGGATGATCCGGCGCTCATTGAAAGATAAAATGAATCCTCCGGCGGTTACAAACATTTTCCGGTCGGAATCCTTTACGGCTATCACGTCCGGTGTGGCAATGCGGCAATTCTCGTCAAAAATGATCACCCCATCGCCTGGCATAAGTCCTGACCAGTCTGCAATAGCCAGATAATCACGCAGATGAGTCCATAAATCCCGACTCAGTAAAAAGTCGTCTGCATGCTTTCCGGTCTTCTCAAGAATAATGTCCAGGCCAAATGAAAATCCATTACTAAACCAAAACCGATCGTTGGTTTTACATAAAAGGTGCATTTTGAAAGTACTTTCCCCTTCGCGATAAACAAATTCATCTCCCGGCAGTCCCAAAAGTTCAGGCATATTTTCCTCCAGTAGTTTTTAAGTTACGCCCGTATCCTAACATATCCCATAATATATTTCAACTTTTACCCAATAAAAAAGCCCGCCTTTGTGGCGGGCATATCTAATTACTCCGGTTCTCCATCACCCAGCTCTTCTTCCTCCTCAGGAGTGTCGGAAAAATCAAACTTCACCCCCGTTGGGATGATCCTTTCGTTCCAAGAGAAGGGGATTTGTGACTGGTCATCCGTTAAAAAGCACTGATTGATCTCGTCGATGTCTGTTAAAGTTACCACTCTAACCGTGCTTTTGTCTTCTGCCAAGATCAAAACAACCATGCCGGCTTCAAAATCTTCTGCTTCAAAAGGCGATATGTCTATCTCAAAATCCTCAGAATCGATAAAACCCTGCCAGTTAATGGGAAACTCACGTTCCCATTCGTAAACCGTGCGTACCGGTCGATGAGCCGCTATTACCTCGGCTGTATTGGTAATTACCGCATCATCACTAACAAAAGTAACTATCAA
>DASVZW010000002.1:0-6050 GCA_036391475.1 Patescibacteria group bacterium
CGCCACCTGATTGAAGTTCCTCGCGAAAAGATTGGGGTATCGCGAGTCTCCCCTTCGTTTCGATCGTATGGTAGTAGCGTCCAATAAACATAATTCATAAGGCAGGCTTGGTGGTAATACTTCTAGGATACTTCACCACTCATCACCACTTTTGAGTATGATACTTAATATAAATGATGTCAAGAGGTGTGTAAAGGATCAGTGGATGGGTAAAAAATAAGTAACAAAACAAAAAAAGACCTCCCGGAGGAGGTCCTTATTCTTAATTTGTTTTTACTTATTTAAAGAGAACTATCGGACCAACTACATTAAGGTTAACAGTTTCTTGGGTACCCTTGATATCATCACGGGTAATGGTGGCCGATTTTGACCAGGGCTTTTGATCGAGGTTGATGACCAGTGAGTTGTCTTTCTTGGTAAATTTCAATGGCTGATAGGATTGGCCGTCGTAAATTTCTATCGAGGTAACAGAAGTGTCAGCGATGGTAAGTGTTCCGGTAATATTTTTATCCGAGGCGGAAGTCAAGACCACAGGATAGAGATAGATATCTTTTCCTGCCGATTTCGGAATACCAAAAGAGTTCCCCATAATAATGTTATTAGGAATTTTTGATTTAGCCGGTGCAAAGGTGAACTTTCCGTCAGGAAGATTATTTTGGCCGGTGATAAAAGTAAAGTCTCCTTTTAAAACATTGGTGGCGGCTACTCCGGTAAAATTCAAACTAAATTTCATGGTTCCGGATTTCAAATCGGAATCAAAAGTACATTTACCACCAGTGGAACAACTTCCCAAGATAATGGCTTTGGTGTAGGGGTTGGAGATCGGTGGGGTCAAAGTAGACCTGGCACCTTTTAGCAGATCTCCGGATTGATATTCAAGATCAAGGGTGGCGGCAGAAGCTTTATCGGCGTTCTCGGCGTAAAAAGTAAACAGTTTACCGGTTTCATGAGGAACGAGCGCCACAAAGGGTCTTTGATCCATAGGGAGTTCGTTGACCAAGATCTTGGTTCCTGCTCCGGCCGGTGTCGGGGTGGTTCCGGAGGTGGATGTCTTTTTGGCGCAACCAGCCAAAAGTACGGCAAAAATTAAAATTGGAATTAAGGATTTAATTTTCATATACGTCTTTTAGTATTGCAGAGATTCGAAAATATTGTCAAGTTTTACTCTGGTTTGAGTGGCGGTGTCGCGGTCTCTTACGGTAACCGTATTATCTTCCAGTGTTTGGAAATCTACAGTAATACAGTACGGGGTACCGATCTCGTCTTGGGCATAGTATCTTTTACCGATATTTCCCCTATCATCCCACTCAACTACCAGGTTCTCCGAAAGAAGTGTGTAGACTTCTTTGGCCTTTTTAACCAGCTCTTCTTTGTTACCCAGTAGTGGGAAAACGGCAACCTTAACCGGAGAAAGTTTCTTGGGGAGTTTCAAAACTACTCTATTTTTTTCGGTGTCTTCCCAATAAGAATTCATCATGATGATAGTCATGACACGGGAAAGCCCAAAAGTAGGTTCGATAACATGAGGAATAAATTTCTCCTGAGTATAGGGGTCGGTATATCTCAGATCGACTCCCGACTTTTCCATATGATTTTTTAGATCAAAGTCGGTTCTGTAAGCCAGTCCAAACATTTCTTTGAAACCCCAGGGGAACTCGTATTCCAGATCTTCGGTCCGGCTACTGTAGTGACTCAGCTCTTCCTTTGAGTGGGATCTCCATCTAAGTTTTTCTTTGTCCAAGCCAAGTGACAAGGCAAAGTTGTACATCTCGCCTTTCCAATACTCGAAAGTTTTTTCCCAGTCTTTGGGATTCACAAAGTATTCAAATTCCGCCAGATCAAACTCCAGGGTTCTAAAAGTGAACTTACCCATAGTGATCTCATTACGGAAAGCTTTGCCGGATTGAGCCAAACCAAATGGCAGTTTGGGATGAATACTATCAAGGATCTGTTTAAAGTCGGTGAACATTCCTTGTGCCAGCTCACCGCGAAGGTAAACGGTATTTTTCCCTGAAGTGATGATGCCAACCTGTGTTTCAAAAAGCTGATTAAAGTTTCTGGATTTAGTCCAAGCGATCTTGCCACACTTTGGACACTTGATCTTATTATCGGCAATTATTTTATCCAGCTCATCTAAAGTTTTGCCTTCAACATTTCCGATATCTTTAACATTATCTTCGATCAAATGATCTGCTCTTGTCCGATATTGGCAATTGGTACAGTCGATCATAACGTTGGTAAAACTGGCCGTATGTCCGGAGGCCTCCCACACTTTGGGGCTCATTAAGACACTGGTATCGATACCATAGTTCTCGGGACGTTTGTGAACGAACTCCTTCCACCAATAATTTTGAATATTTCTTTTCAGTTCGGCACCTCTGGGACCAAAATCATAAGTATTGGCCAAGCCGCCATAGATCTCCGATCCGGGGTAAACAAAACCTCTTCTTTTTGCAAGAGAAATAACTTTATCAAGTAGTTGTAGTTCGGCCATAGGTTATATTTTAGCTCATCTTAGCTGTCGGCTGATGATTTTTTTATTAATGATGGTTTCGAAGTAGCCGGTAATATTTTCCGGAGAAACGGTCGAAGGGAGAGGATAGCCTAAATGACGGAGTAAGTAAAGGCTGAAGTCATAGGTAATTTTGCCCAAATTACTTCGGTCGGTTTGAAGATCGATCGCTTCAAAGAAGTTGGTGAGGGACAAATATGTTTGTCTATCCTCTTCTTCATAAGGCAAGACACTAGTAATAATTTCGGCCAAGGACATGGCTATCCTGGCTTTTTCCAAGCCGGATTTTATTGCAGGATAATAATTGATGGTGTCGGCTTGGACCAAGAGTTGCGGATTATTGCCTCTCCCCACTTGAAACTTTATTTGATTAAAGAGATCCAGATGTGGAGCTTTCTTGGAATTTAGCCTACGGGCACCACGGGCAACATATTCCTGATAGCCATGGTTGTGGGACAAAACGCCGACCAGTTTATCTGCTTCGGCGAAGTCCACCACTTTAAGAATTATGCCTGTGTCCGCGAATGCCGGCTTCATCTTTTAGTTTAAGGTCAGCTCTTTATCCGTGTCCAGATTTACCACTGTCTGTGTGCCATTGAAGGTAATGGTGTGTTTTATAGTTGGCAAACCGGGTTGCTTTTGGATCAAGAGTTTGTAGGTCGAAAGATCAAGAGGAGGCAAGGTGTATTTAAAGACCAACTTACTGGATGATTGTGGCCTCATGGTAAAGAAGGCTTCAAAAACAGTTTTGCCCAGATCTTCACTCACTTGCTCTTGGACTTCAGAACCAACCACCGAGATAAGTTTTGATCCTTTGGGAACCAACAATCTAACATAATCACGATAGGTACCATTCAAACAGAGTTGACCGGCTTCCAAATTACAGTTACTTCCCTGGACAGGATTGTTGTAATTAAGAGTGACGGTTTTGGTAACCGTACCGTTTGACGATTCAATTTCCTGTTCGACGTCTCTATTGATGAACATATCCGATTTGGCACCACCAAAATTGGCATCATTAACACTGAGGTAGTCGTAAGGATAATCTTTGATTCGGCCGCCGGCGTTAAAGTCTTCGGCAATTGCCTGGGTTTTTGGATCATAGAAGTAGAACAATAGGTGCTTTTGTTTGATGGCGTCGAGAGCGGCGTTCATTAATTGAGGCCATAAACGTTTGGGGGAGCCCATGGCATTGGCCATCATGGAGTTCATTAGAGGTCCAAGGACAGCTTTTCTACCGGTTTTGATGGTATTGGATGGCCGGTCGGAAATTTGTTCCAAAGCGTAGACAACTTGTGGACAGTTGCAGTGAGGATCATTAGCCGCCGAGAAATTTCCCCAACCACTGACACCGATAGGTCCGATTATTTTTAAGAGGGCAACCGGAAGTTGAGTGTCGATAGCGACTATGCCATCGGGAATAGGTTGACCGAGTCCCCCGTAATATTTAGTGAAGGTGTCCATTGAGACTTTGAAATCGGGAGAAAGATTCATATTGCGAAGATTCCAGGTTGACTCATTGAGATATTTTTGGATAGGAGCCGGTGCCGGAACTTTTTTGTTGAAGCGGGCATCCAGATCATAAATATCATAAGAACCTAGTGCACTGATCTTTCCGTTGGTGACCTTTAAGAAAGCGTATGCCGTCATAAATCCACCGGTCGGTCTCAGCTCAGCGTCGTTCTGGAAAAGTATCATGTAAAGCTTGGGGTTGGGATTACCGAGTAAGGTGGGCAATAGTTTAATAAGAGGTTTGGCTTGAGTAAGCAGTTGGGCCGAATCACCGACGGTAGCTTTTAAGCTAACAATTCTGTCCCGGACATTTTTACCCATGAAAGTGACCGGATAGCGGTTGGGGTCGATCTTATCCAGCTCGGATTGGGCGGCTTCCATATCGACGGCAACTTTGTCCAGGTCCGGAGAAATTTTATCTAAAGTCTGGGCCATGAAAACAATTCTGTCTTCAATCGATTGAGGCTGATTGGTTTTGACTTGTCCTTCGGGTGTGGCGACTGAAGTCTTAAAACCCAAAAGATCGGCGTAAGGTTCAATCGACGACAGCAGAGTGTCGACTGATTTAACTAAAGATTTTGAAGCATTGATAGCCGCTTTGCCATCTTTAGTATAGGCACCCAGGAAGGGGATGGCTCCTGTCCATTCCACACTTTTGTATTTATTATCAAGAGTATTTATTTCATCTGCCAACTGAGTGACATCCGATTTAGCCGCTACCAAATCTTGCCCTTGGAAACTGGCAGTTAGTTTTGAACCGGTTTTGGAAAGACTGCTGAGAGTAGGCGCCAAAGACTTGTAAGTGATAAAACCATATATTCCCAAGATCAAAACCAGACCCAAGATCACGCCCAAAGGAATCAAGATGTATTTTAGATTTTTCTTCATAGTAAAAAACGCTAATTGATTATTACCACTTACTAATCATAGCAAATGGAGTTTTAAGAATGACGTAAATATCGAATAAAATCGATCTTCTTCTTGCGTAATCTGCATCAATTGCTACTCTTTGATCCCAGGGAATTTCATTTCGGCCAGAGACTTGCCAAGGACCGGTCAACCCGGGTTTTACCGAGAGACTTTGATTAATTAATTTTTCTATTTGTTTACCATAACGTTTTTTGGCATCCTCCAGTTCCGGTTGAACATAGGCTCTTGGGCCGACCAGACTCATATCCCCCAACAAAATATTTAACACTTGTGGCATTTCGTCAAGCGAGGTTTGTCTTAGGATCCTACCCAGTTTGGTGATCCTGGGGTCGTCCTTCATTTCCAATTTCCACCCCGATTTTTTATATTTTTCGTAGAGTTCCGGGTTGGCCTTCCAAAATTCGACTGCGTGAACTGTTTTTCCATTGATCTGAAACATTCTCATCGAACGGAACTTAAACATCTTGAAAATTTTGCCGTTCTTGCCCACCCGGTCGGAACGGTAAAAAATGGGGCCTTCGGAGTCGATCTTAAGCAATATGGGAATAACGATCCAGATCGGTAGGAATAAAATGGCTAAAATTATCGAGGCGACGATATCAATTGTTCTCTTAGTAATGTCGTAAAACATATGTTGGGTTGTTTTGATTCAGACCGCTAGTTCCCTATTTTAACAACTTTATTTGGCTTTTTCCTTATTTTTAATGACTGGTAGGTTATTTATACCCTATTCTAGGCTATGACAGTGTATGTATAATCTTTTTATGAATCCAGTCATAATTTGTGGAGGTGTAGGTTCAAAAATGTGGCCGTTAAGCACACCCACCCTGCCGAAGCATTTTCTGCCTTTAGTTGATGGGAAGTCATTATTTCAGGCCAACTGGGAGGCTCTCCGGAAAAAGTACACACCGGATCAGATATTTCTGCAAACCAATGCTGCCCAAGCCAAAGTCCAAATCTTCTAAATTTTTAAGTGTTCAGTGTTGTTAAGTAATTTCTCTTCAAAAACTCCGTTTTTATATTCAAAAATTGAAATTGAGCCATTAGCAAAATCATAATTTAAGCTGCTTTCTTTTGGTTCTTTCTTAAGAATTGG
>DASVZW010000003.1:0-4290 GCA_036391475.1 Patescibacteria group bacterium
AGTGGAATATCCGGCATTGTTCCAATTGGTGGCAGCGGTGAATCCCTGTCCCTGCGGGTATCTGGATCATCCAACACATGAATGTAAATGTTCAACAAGAGATATCGAGCGGTATAAAAGACCGATCAGCGGGCCAATACTTGATAGGATAGATATACATATTTATGTGCCGTCGGTAGATACGAACAAGATAATTTCGGCGACTTCCGGTGGAGAAAATTCAAAAAATATTAGGGAGAAGGTAATGAGGTCCAGGAAAATTCAAAACATCAGATTTGAAAAGTATGGCATTTATTGCAATGCTCAAATGAAAAATAAACAGGTCAAAGAATTTTGTAGATTAGACTTGGAGGGGGAGTCTTTGATGAGGTTGTCCATGGAGAAATTTGAGTTATCGGCCAGGGCATATTACCGGGTCCTAAAAGTAGCCAGGACTATCGCTGATCTTGGAGAGTGTGAAAATATTAGGAAAGAACATTTGGCAGAGGCTTTACAGTACCGGGAAAAGGTTTTTTAGGCACAAAAGTTGAAAATAGGCGCTCAATCTGTTATGCTATGGGACGTTTGTTCTTTCAAATTCTAACCTAATGGAGGATGAATATGACCAGTTTCTTCACTACGATTCCGGTGGCCCACGCTTTGTGGAACGCACCCCGGGAAATGAATTTGACCTTGGATTGGCAGGCTAATTCCGGTGTACCTTTGCAAGAAATGACGGTCCGTTTTAAAGACGAATCGCTGGAATTGGCCGGAACCTTGGGCGAAAAAGAGTTGACCTCGAAGGCCTCAAACAGGGCTTCAGTGGTCAATCAGTACCTTCGCGATGGTGGTTTTGGCAATATCCAACTGACCGACATCGGAGTTCTCAACCGTCTTTATGCCGCAGCGATCCTGAAGCTTTTGGGTGAGTTTTATGAAATCGGCAAGGTCGATTACAACCTGCCCATAATTCACCGCCCCGGCTTCCGGCTGAGCAAGAACGCCAAAGTGCGCCATTTTAATTATGGCGGCCAGACCGTGGTCGAGATCCCAACGAAAAGCAACTTTAGCCTGTTGGTCACCCGGCCGACCGGTGTAAATGATTTCCGGATGGTGGAAGATTGGAAAAGTATTATCGCCGGAATGAAGCTGTCGACAGGGAATGGAGTGATCTTGCCGATGGCCCAGATCGACTCCGCCAAAATCGACGTTTCGTCAATGAAGGGATTGTGGTCGGACAGCTCGCAGGGTATTTGGCAAATCGAGGAGGCTTTGATGGCCGCTAAGTTTGCCCTGACCCGGGCGTCGGTGAAGTTTGAGGCAGCCTTTGCCTACAGCGCCAAGTGCCTTGGACTTGATCCGGAACATGCACCGGAGCCCGGCGACTATGTGGCCGACCACGCTCTCTACTTCGCTTTGGCCAAACCCCGCTATCTGTTACCTTTGGCTGTTGGTTTGGTCGATGTGACCGATCTGTCGATGGAGAAGGATCTTCATTAGGAAGAATTTTGATAAGGGAGTCTTAGGACTCCCTTTTTTTTGGTTTAAAATGATTTTTATAATTGAAAAAGGAAAATTTCAAAACAGGAAAATTGGGTGAAAGTTTGGCAGGTCGGTATCTGCAAAGAAAGGGCTATCGGATAAAAGAGTGTAATTTTAGTACACGATTTGGTGAGATAGATATTATCTGTTATGACGCACAAATATTAGTTTTTGTGGAGGTTAAAACAAAAATTGGACATGATTTTGGAGAGCCGGAAGAAATGGTCAATAAAAGAAAGTTATCTCAAGTGAAAAGGATGGGAGAAGTGTATTTACAAGATAATAATTTAGATGTTCCTTGTAGGGTAGATGTAGTGGCTGTCGTATTGAATCAAAACAAAGAAGTGGAGAGAATAGATCATTACCAGGGGGTTTATTAATTGAGTTTTGTCCTTATTCCTTTCGTCTTTGTCTCTTTCAAAAAACGAAATATTCTCGCCGGCGCGAGAATTTTCTGGTTCGCATGGCGATTGTCATTCGATTACGAATGAACCGGCCAATCGCAATTTACGAAATCTTTTTGAGAATAGACAAAAGACTTGGAATTTGCGGACAAATAACTTTTATAGAAAGTTCGATGTTAAAATAGCTTCATGTCGATAAAAACAACAGTTCACGAAAGAAGCTTAGTCCTGATAAAACCGGACGGCGTACAAAGAGGATTAATAGGTGAAATAATTTCCAGATTCGAGAAAAAGGGTTTAAAGGTCACCGCCATGAAAATGATCTTACCTACCAAAGAAATGGCTAAGAAACATTATGACCAACCTAAAGAGGCGATGATGCTTTTGGGTAACAGAACACTTGAAAGTTATGCCGAAAAGGGTCTGACTCATAAATTTTCCGATCCAATGGATATTGCCCGTGATATTCAAGCAAGATTGGTGAAGTACTTGGTAGTTGGCCCGGTAGTAGCCATGGTGATCGAGGGAGCTCATGCGATCGCCCATATTAGGAAAATCCGCGGAGGAACAAATCCTTTATCGGCCGACATAGGTACCATCACCGGTGATTACACCATCGATTCTTACTTTGTAGCCGATGCCGATGAAAGAGCAATCAGGAATTTAGTCCACGCTTCCGGCTCAGTCGACGAGGCAGAGAATGAGATCAAGATCTGGTTCAAGGAAGAGGAGATCATGGATTACGACCTGGCCATTGACCAAATCCTGTATTCTATGGACTGGCAGAAAGAAAAATAGGGCATTAGGCCTATAGAGTTGATTTTTGATCGTAATAGTGGTAATATCAAAACCATTCTTACGTTCACTTTAACAACCTGTGGAGGCTAATGATGGAAGGTTTTCCTACCTTTGTGTATTGGTTCTACCTGATTCCGTGCCTGACGTCTCTAGTGTTGGGTGTGCTGGCTGCCGAGAGAGGCAAACTGCCGGAACAGTATCGTTTCATGCCTAAGACCTCGATCTATATGAGCATGATCTTCGAGTCCTGTATTCCGGTTCTGAATATCTTCAGCGCATTGGCTTACGGGGCCCTAAATCTGATCAAGTTCTAGGAGGAACTATGGTTAGAGCCGTAATTTCTCACAAGATCCAACTCCTGGATTATTCCAAGCCCAGGCATAGGGACTGGGTTGATATCCAGCCGGGTACTTACGAATTAGAGGAGATTCAGAACCCAAGAGATTACTCAAGAGACGCTGCTCACTGGTACGTGATCAAAGGAACTACCTATGGAGCAACAACATTGGCTTTCTCAAACCTGGCTAGGATAACTTAGCGATAGGCACCCATACGGGTGCCTTTTTTGTAGCTAAAAAGTGTAAAATATGGATATCCGGGGTGTAGTGAATCGGTATCACGCTTCGTTCGGGACGAAGAGACAGGCAGTCCAATTCTGCCCACCCCGACTTTTTTGTGGCTAAAATATATCCCATAGCTTGACTTTGAGGCGGTTAAGAGCTAGAATCCTGCCATTAGTACATTAAATCAGAGGAGGCAGCCATGCCTGGCACATCCATCCATAGCTGTACGCTGCCCGTTAGTTTATTCATGGGACGTACAGACGTTGAGGTTATCACGGAGGTTCTTAAAAATGGAACGTTGATAGACCAAGTTGGTCCGAATTTTAACTACTTTTGTGACGGTCTCAAGGGTTCGGGAGCAGTTGAAAGTGACGGACTGACAGTAACAATTTACCTCACGGAACCAAACGCGGCTAAGCGTGAGTTCCTGAGTACATTTGAACAAGTGGAACCAACATATTTGTGGAACATTTTTCACCCGCATCGGCCCCACCGTTGGGAAGACGCGACCCAAAGAACTTGGTGTTATGTTTTAGCAGCACCCAGGCTGTCGAAAGCAGATTTACCTGAGTATCAGATTAGAAGATTTTCCCGAGAAGGTCTGGTTGGCAAGTTCTTGTTTTCTGATTGGCTTTTCTCTGCCGCTGGAGGTCCATTGAGCCTCTCTGAAGTCTATCAGATCGCCGGTAATGGCTCTCTTTCTAAAAAAGAGGGTAACTTATCGATAGTAATTAGAAACTATTAAACTGAACCGAAATCAATAGGCGTCCCGAAAGGGACGCCTTTTTAATGGCAACTACATAGTAAAATATCTTAAATGTCCATGTAGCTCAGACGGATAGAGCAGCTCACTCCTAACGAGCAGGTCGGGGGTTCGACTCCTCCCATGGACACGTTACAAATGATTAATAATCAGACGGATAAGAGCTTGCTCGTCATCCTTCCGATAATGTTCATTATCGGAATGTTATTCCTGCGCTTCCTCTTATTCCCGCTCATAACTT
>DASVZW010000004.1:0-3708 GCA_036391475.1 Patescibacteria group bacterium
AAGACGGGCGGAGATGTGACGACACCGAGCCAGGCTCGAAAGAATTGTCAGCAGACAATTACTTGAGACGGAACGAATCACAGAAATAAAATGAGCCACCTCTGGGATTCGAACCCAGGACCCCCTGTTTACAAAACAGGTGCTCTAGCCAACTGAGCTAAGGTGGCGTATCAATTCCAATTTTAACCTACAAAGTCGCCCCAACCAACTTGTGCTCTATATCCAGCCGATAATGACGAAGTAAATATCGGCGCCAGATATAACAGGAAACGCAGGCTGCCATTTCGATAATGAATATTATCGAAAGAAAGACGAGTAAGCTGTTACCAACTGAGCTAAGGTGGCAACGCCTAATTTTAACATTTAAAGAGGATCCACGCACGCTTAGTTGAAAAAATAGAGGATAAGTGTTATCCTATAACCGTACTTTTAATCCGCTAAGTCAGGTCTAAAGGAGCTCACGCATGGGTATCGAGTTGCTCGGACTGGTCTTGTGTCTATTTTTCCTCTTTTTGGTCGTTATGTCCCTTTTCGATGATGATCTGAGCGACACTTTCGCCTATAACTTCATCACCTTCGTTTTGGCCGCACTACTCACCTTCGTATACGGCAGCCAAATTGGGACGGACACCCAATCCGGTTTCATCGTCTTCCTCACCATCCTTTGGGGTTTCAATACCCTTCTGCGTCTCTTAATATTGTTGGTCTATATCGAGACGCACTGATTTACCCAAAAAAGCCCGCCTATAAGGCGGGCATTTTTTTACTGCTATAACTGTTTATTTGAAATTCGCACCGATAATTACCATTAGATCGGCATTTGGTCTAATCTCCGATGTTTGAGTCGCTACTTCGCCGTCGATCAGGGCCGCTAATTGTTTCGCTTGATCCCCTAATTTCCCGGTTAAATCTACCACCAACGTCCGTTTATAGTCCGCGCTCTTGGCTGTAGCTTTGTTAGTGACCTGAATTCCGGTGATCTTGTTGTCAATGATTCTCTTTTCCAAAACAGAAGTTAAATTAGGAGTAGAAGTACCGTTCACCAAGACAACCTTCAGAGGTTTACTGGCATCAACTCCCGCGATGGCGGGTGAAGTATTACCTAAATTAACCGGTAATACATCCACTATTACATTTTTACTTGGTCTATAAATATATGCCTTTTTAGCATTTGAATAGATAAGAATTTTGTCACCATTCTCCGCCTTGGCAAACACCGGCTGATCCTTTAGCTTATCCTTATCAGTTACCGTTGCCACTATCGGATCCTCACCTTCTGGTAAAACCACTAGTTTAGATACTTGGTCGGTCAAAGCTTTTACTTCCTCCTTCGCCACTGACTGAGGGTCTTTCTTCAATTGATCAATTTCTGTCGATAACTTAGATATTTTACTTTGTTGATATTTTATATACCCCGCACTTCCCACCAATAACGCAAAAACAAATACTACAGGCAACCATTTTTTATTTATTTTTATCATCATACTGTAATAAATCTAACTGATATTTACCAATTTTTCAAGTATTTTACAAATTTCCGCTGGAACTTGCCTCTGGTGAAGTAGATATTGTTGGGGTTGGGGTTGGGGTTGGGGTCGGAGTTGGCGGTTCAGAAGTCGGTAAGGGCGTTGGACTTACTATAGGGGTTGGTGACAGTGTCGGAGTAGCCGAGACACTTGCCTCCGGGGTTTGTACGATCGGTGTAGTTTGAGCCGTCGGGGTTGGGGTCGGTGTGGGTGTCGGGATTATAGTAGTTGTGGTAACCACGCTGCTATTGACCGAAGTGGTCGTGTCGTTCACTGCTATCGCCATCCATGAGAATCTGATATCCATTGATGTATTTCTTGATAGTCTGACCTTAAATCCTTTAGTGTCCACGTCGGCTACAGCATAGGACGGTAAATTATTCATATCTACTGCTCCTGCGATCTGTAACGTGGCATTAACTACCGGCTCGTTTGCATATTCTCTATCAAACTTCACTTCTACCTCACTATCCCCGCTCTTTATTATCGCGAACCCGGCAGTGTCTTTGTTAAATGTCGGTCTGCCCAAAAACGCTACATCATTATGGAAGATGATTTTTCCAAAGAACTCCGCCGTATTCTTATAAATGTCGCTAATAGCTTTTGATATAAGATCGAGAATGTTCGTTTCTGTAGGTAATGAAGAAGTCGGTTGAGAGGAAACCGTCGATACGCCAGCCACTTCTTCACTTAAAAGACTCAACTTCTTGGTAATAATATCCATACCCTCAATTCTTCTGGCCTTGATGGTATCAACCACAAGTGTTCCTGAGAAACTTGCGTCTCCGGTCGAACTTATTCTTACGTTTTCATTACCATCCTTATCGGTCATTACAAATAGTCCAGTAGCCAAAATATCTTGAGTGGTTACTTTTGGAGTGATTATTTCCATTCCGGCTACTACTTTGTCCGTAGTAACGTTGGAAATGTCGGTCGTTGTACTTGGTTGAGGTAAATTAACTAAGTTAGACAGCACTTCAACATTACTACCAGTTACTTTTGTGCCATTACTGACTCCATTTTTTACAAACACAACCACTTGTCCGACTCCGTCTCCATTAAAGCCCGTCAGAGCAGTTCCAATGATCGCTCCGGTCTTAGTAGCTTTCATCGCTACCCCTGGAATTGACGAACTGGTCAAGTAGTCACCAGCCTTAATTTCTCCATTTTCGGCAGAAACTTTTACGGGCACTCTTCCCGACATGGCTACCATTACCGGAGTTGTGCCGGGGACCGCTACTTGGCTCAAGAGCATTCCCGGATTAGTAGAAACAACCCCCAAGACTGATTGGTCATAACTCGTCGGAGACTTTTTCACACCACCATCAATCGAGCTATCTAAACTTACGACACTACCGGAATCAATTTTGCCTTCTTTACTGTTGTACACTTCGGCCAGATCAGCGCCGAGCTTTACTTCCGATACCGTGATCTGTCTAGTAAGGAGTTGCAAATTAGCTGCAGAACTTAGGGCACAGAATTGATATGTAGTAGCTGAAGCTGAAGAAGGTGAATCGACAAAATTCATTACCGCCGCTGATGCATCGACTTGTTTAATGAAAGTATTCACCACATCGCCGTCCACCTGTTGTGAGTTAGCATCACAGGTATTTCCTCTTCTGATTCTTGTAGTGATTGAGCCATTTGAGATGTTATTGTCATTTACTTGCGCATTTGCCACTATCCATACGTTACTTGACGTACTAGACGGTGTGATCGTAACACTTAGATAAGATGTCTCTGTTGTTGTCAGTGTGTTCGTCGAAGTTGAGTTAGCAAACTTTACGTTCGATCCGGTGGCGATACAATCCTTCCAAGTTCCATTTTCATAACATCTGAATTTGTTTGTCGTTGTATTGTAATATGATCCACCATTTACTCCAGTTGGATCGGCTGTTCCATTATCTAAAACCAACAGATCGGGTGTTGCCGTGCCACTATTTCCAATTTGTACTTTTCCACTTGAAGATGTTGGCCCAACCGTAAAGTTAATATTCCCAGTACCGGAATTTATGTTTGTAGTCGATGTCGTATTTGTTGAACCGATATTTACGGTTTTATTTGCCGACCCGGTAGCAATATTTATAGTATTCGCAATAGCGGAGGTTCCGATATTAATACCACCGGTACCGGCCACTAAATTGAAGTCTGTACCTCCGGTTGTATTACCAATATTGATATG
>DASVZW010000005.1:0-3642 GCA_036391475.1 Patescibacteria group bacterium
ACTTTAAAGACTATAGCCGGAATAGTTTCTCCGATCACTTGGCAGCTTTCTTGGGATTCGTCGCGACTCAAACTGCTCTCTGGGATTTAATTTTCTTGGCTACAGCCTTTGCCGGTGGTTTGGACGGAACCAGTACCTCGATGTTTCTGTCGGTTTGGAATTGGCTGATTTATGGAGCAGGCACGCTCTGGTGGTTGGTGTCGGCTTTAGGCTTTTTTATTAGCCAATTCATGGAGAACCCAGACGTAACAATGATGGATGATATGGAAGCTTCGGTCTTAATGGCCTGGGGAATGTCCTTCTTGTTATTGATAGTTTATTGGATATTTCTACTTATCAAAGCCGGAGTGAATGCGGTAACCCCAATATTAGGTTAATTTGTTAGGCGCCTTAATAGGCGCCTTTTTTGTGTTTTGGAGAACCGGCTGAGGTAAAATACCTAAGATGAATAAGGGTTTTTGGGAAAAATTAAAGAAACCGGTAGTAGGATTATCACCCATGGATGGTGTGACAGACGCGGCATGGAGATTCATAGCTAAGAAATACGGAGAACCAGACGTAATTTATACCGAGTTCGTTAGTGCTGAGGGTCTGTGGAGGATAAAAAAAAGAAATGAAACTGACAGTAAGATCTGGAAAGATCTGCTTTTTGATAGAAGTGAACACCCGGTAGTGGCTCAATTGTTCGGTAGCGACCCAGCCTCTTTTTTTGAAGCGGCGAAGATAATTGCCCAACTGGGTTTTGATGGGGTAGATATAAATATGGGTTGCCCCTCACCGGGGTTGGAAAAGCGTGGCGGTGGTGCGGGCTTGATGAGGAATCAAGAGTTAGCCAGACAGGTAATAGAGGAAACAAGAAGAGGGGTTGAAGATAGAATACCGGTTTCGGTTAAAACCAGAATAGGCAGTGATGCACCCGATGAGGGATGGTGGAATTTTTTAGCATCGATGAATTTGCCGGTAGTAGCGATGCATGGCAGAACTTTTAAGCAACTTTATAGTGGTTTTGCCGATTGGGAAGTTTTGAAAAAGGCCTCAAAAATAATTAAAAATGAACATACTATGTTTTTGGCAAATGGAGATGTAGAGGGTTTGAACTTGGCGGGGGATATTCCGGTAGCGAATTTGTCGAGCGGAATAGAGGTGGAATTGGGGGATTTTGATGGAGTGCTTATCGGAAGGGCGGCAATGGGTAACCCATGGGTCTTTAGAAAAGATGGATACAAACCGAATCTCGAAGAAAAATTAATGGTGGCAATAGAGCATTCAAGAAAATTTGAGGAAATTTTTTCCGACAGAAAATTTTTTGTAATGAGGAAACATTTGGCTTGGTATGCTCATGGATTTTCAGATATGAAAGATCTCAGAAGAAAGTTGGTTCTCACAGACTCAGCAAGAGATGTCGAAATGGTTGTTAGAGAATTTTTGGAACAAAAATAGTAGCGATTTTTACTTTTCAGCTTGGACGAAAAAGGGTATTGTCAAACCTCAATTTATGGGGTACGATGCCATCATAATGCTTGAGGACGATAAAAAAAATAGATCCGAACAAGATGCTGCAGCTGAGCTTCATGCTCAGCTTTATAGATTAACGCATATTCCGATTGTGACCGAACAACTGAAATCGGGTAATGGCACGTGGATGGTGAGACCGGGTAAATTGCCTCTCGATATTGCCTTCCTGCAAAAAGGATCGACAGATCCGGAGAACCCTTCATTCTTAGGATTAAATCTATGTGGTAAAGATAACGTTATCGGAATTCATTTGAAACAAGGAAGAAATGCAGTGAGCAGTGGATTGAGATTTTTAAGTCAGGATGAAAGTATTGCGGAATTAACTCATAGAGGAGCAAGAGTTTTGGTATTAACACCAAGAGATCTTAAGTCTTGGGTGGGTTTTTATGAACAGGCATATAACACCGGATTAGTAACAGCCTTGGGCGAGCGAGCACTTGAACAAAGTGGTTTGGAATGGATGTCGCAAAAAGAGTTTGATGGGGTGGCGGTAATGCTTGAAGAGATGTTGAAACATAATTGGAACTATTTAAATAAATTTGGAGTAGATAATTTTTCCAAAACCGATAAAGTCGATCTGATGTTCTCCGATCAAGAAGGAAACATGGTACCTTTGCCGGTTTATCATTCAATGGAAAAGAAGATGGAGGGAGAAGTTTTGTGTGAGAGGCTTTTGTCGGAACCGGTGATGTGTGCCGGAATGGTGATCCAAAGGGTGGGTGAAAATAAAAGAAGTTTGTATCTTAGAGCAGAAGAGGCAGAACGGGATCTGCAAGGCAAAACACCGCTGCCGGTAAAAATTATTCCGGTAGGGGGAGACCAAATAAACTTGTGGCAAAAAATGGGCTTTGCCGATAATTGGAGGGCGATCGATAGAAAAACAGAGTTGTCAGCCGAAGATGTGGTGAAGTTCCTCTATTTAGGTCAAGATAACTTGAGACCGGGTATTCTGGCAAAGTCGCCTTTATCACTATCATTACCGGGTCAAGGAGATACATTCAGCTTTCCCGGGGTAGATATTGTTTTTTCATCCAGACAACCCAACGGACAAAAAGTAATCAGAAGTATTGATAACTTGTTGGTTTGGGATAAGAAAGGCCAAGAAATTCCGCTTTCCAATGTCGCAGGCATCAGGATATTTTCCAGAGATTCCACATTTGAAGGAATGAAGGACTATATGGATCCTATCCGGAAAGATTTTGCCCATCGTACAGGCTTACCAGGCGCTTATATTTTGAATCTTACACCGGAGTTATTTGAAAGATGGAAGAAGAATGGCTCACCATTTTTTAATGGCGATGTCCAGATGCCACGGGTAGATATCAAGAAACAACATGAGTATTTCATGCCGGGCAAGGCGGAACATGCATATTACTTCCAGTTGAGACAAAAGGCCGAAATCGGTGGAAATAAAAATGGAATAATGTTGATCGATCACGAGGGTAGTAAAGTGACACATTTATTTGATGTCGGTTTGGGTTTTAAGGATATGCCGAGAGGCTTTAACGGCATAGGAAAAGATCCAAATACTGCCGATGGATTACTACGTTTATTAAGAACAGGTGTGTTGCCCATGGTCCCGGGTTGGTGGGAAGAAGAGTATTTGAAACAGACCGCCTTAAAGATGACCGGATTAAATTATGGTTCCCATATACGAGAAGACATCGTGGCTCAATACTTGGTAGCTGAGTTGTTTGGGAGATGTGACCAAAATGAGTTGAAGAATCTGTTGCCTAGGAATGTTTATGAAAATATTATGAGAATGGGTCCTTTATATAGAGAAAAATGGTGGGGGACCGGGGAAAGATTGATCGAAACGGCGACTCCGACACATCCTCATGCAGATCATATCAATCTATATTCATATCTTAGTTCCGATATTAGAGTGATACTCAGTGGTCCAACAACGGGATTTTTCAATGCGATCACTCAAAAAGCAGGTACTTGGAGAAGAAGATTGACGGATAGAAAAATGATCACAGAACCAATGATCAGAGGGGCATATCAGACTGAACAAATGGATATCGAGTCGTATTTTTATTCCGGTAGACCAATAAGACTATCTTCTCAGGTAACTCTGGAACCTCATTTTGTGACACATAGTGTGCCGGCGGTATGGCAACTTTA
>DASVZW010000006.1:0-5339 GCA_036391475.1 Patescibacteria group bacterium
AGATCAAAAATAATGTAGAGGCAATAAAAAAAACCGCTGAGGATACACTTATCAGCAATACCCCGCCTCCGATCTTAGCCACGTATATTGCGTACAAAGGCCCCAGGAGCGAAGCCGAGAATAGAAAAATTGAATTATATGTAAACAGCAATCTCAGTGCTGTATTATTTTTCATTTCAATACTATCTTATCAACAACTTTATTAAAATTTCTTACAAACGACTCTCTGGAAAATCTTCTGGCGTTTGATATCAGTTTCTCTTTACTCCAAGCTATTTTCTCAAACCTGCTCATCGCTTTTTCAATTGTCTTTTCGTCGGTTCCATCGACCAATACACCGGTAACTCCATCCACGACGGTTTCTCTAAAACCACCACCATCATAAGCGATTATGGGCGTACCGGCAGATTGGGCCTCGACCACTGTCATACCAAAGTCTTCATCTTTCGCCAAAGCGATAAAACCTTTAGCTTTCGCGTAATATTTATACAGTTCTTGATCGGATACCCTTCCCAAGAGATCAACCCCTTCAATTTTTTCCAGCTCATCTTTGATTCTGCTATATCCAACTGTTTCTCCTACTATCTTCAATTTAAAACCCAATGCCTTGGCGGCCAAGGCAGATTCAATTAAACCTTTAGCTCCGACCAACCGTGACACGATAAGAAAAAAATTTTCTTTCTTTTGTGTTCTGGACTTTTCATAGATTTCTTCAACCTCTACCGGAGGATAAATTACTTCAGAGTCCTTCCTATAAAACTTTTCAACTCTTCTCTGAACATTTTCAGAGTTGACAACCCATTTATCCACTCGCTGAGCCGACAAAAGGTCAAATATTCGTAAAAAATGATTTACCACTACGGCATAAACTTTTACCGGCCAATATTTTTGTAAATCAATACTTGTCTCGTAACCATACAAAAATCGCGGTGGAGTATGACAATATGCGACAACTTTAGTTTTCTGACCAACTTTAAAACCTCTGGCAATATATGACGAACAAGAAGTTATTACCAAATCATATTCACTCAAATCCATTGTCCCCCAAATAAGCGGAATTAGAAATCTCAAAGGACTATACAAATTAAAATGCTTAATTAAAAAAGCTAATTTGCTCTCAACGATTCTTCTATTCCTAAATTCTTTCTCACAGCTCGAACCATCCACCTTAAATGCTGTATATATTGGTGCCTCTGGGTACATATCTGCCAACACTCTCAGTACTCTTTCTGCTCCCCCAAACTCTTTTATATAATCATGAACCAGCGCTACCTTCATAAAAATACCTCCATGGCCTCTTTCTCCCAATTATCTTTAGGCAATTTACTGATCAAACTCTTAAAATTCAATTCCTCAAACAATTTAACTGCCTCTTCCTTATCGTAACTCGTCAATAAACATTCTTCCCAATCAAAATTTAGTGGTACGTGTTGATCGATCTCGGCAAGTTTATAACTCTGGAAAGCCATTTCTTTGTCTTCAAGTAAAAGGTTCCTTATCCTCATTGGATTGACTTCCTCGATTTTTTTATATATGTTTTCCAAGCTTCCAAAAGTTTGGACCAATTTTGATGCGGTTACTTTCCCCACCCCTTTTACACCGGGAATATTGTCGGATGCGTCTCCCATCAAACTTTTTAGATCGATCAATTGTCGAGGTTTAATTCCATATACCTCAGCTACTTTGTCCTCGTCGAATACCATCGATTGTG
This sequence comes from Patescibacteria group bacterium, assembly GCA_036391475.1. GTDB lineage: Bacteria > Patescibacteriota > Microgenomatia > UBA1400 > MFAQ01 > CAIQPO01. Next base: position 1,712 of record DASVZW010000006.1, read on the forward strand.
CATGATGGTTTTGTATCGGCAGATAGACCACCACTTGTTTATCTTTAATTAATTGAACTGCGTCTCTATCGCCCGTTACTATGATCACTTGCACATCTTTCTCTTTTCCTTCATCGGTCGCCGTTCTGGCAAGCGTTCCGATTATGTCATCGCCTTCATATCCCTCAATTCCGTATTGGGGAATACCCAACACCTTCACGATTTCCTTGGTACGATCTATCTGCCCGGCCAAACTTTCATCCATTGGTCCTCTATTCGCCTTATATTCTGCATACTCTACCTTTCTAAAAGTTGCACCCCTCACATCCCAGGCTACCGCCACATGAGTCGGCGACAGCTTATCAAGTACCGACAATAACATCGATGAAAAGCCATATACGGCGTTGATCAATTCTCCTTTTGGAGTTGTCAAAGGAGGAAATGCATGAAAAGCTCGGTGTAATAAAGAATTTCCGTCAATTAAAACTAGCTTTCTCATTTTTATTCCATAATCTTCTCGAACTCGTCTTGTTCGATAGTTTCTTTCTTCATTAGACTCACTACGAGCTTATCCAATGTCTTTCTGTGCTCTTTCAAGATCTTCTCTGCCGTCTTATAACCGTTTTCCACGATGTCTCTAATTTCTTTATCCACTTTTGCTTGCATTTCTTCGGATATTTTAATTGTATCGCCATAACCAAAACCCCAAGAATTTACCTCCGACATTTGTCCCATCGCTACCGGTCCTAAAGAACTCATACCAAACTCAACTACCATTCTTCTTGCTAATCTGGTAGCTTGTTCGATGTCATTGGCTGCTCCGGCTGTCAACTCGTTATAAACTATTTTCTCCGCAGCTCTTCCTCCTAACATCATCGCGATTCTATCCAATAACTCAGTTTTTGTTATTTGATATTTGTCGGTCTTTGGTCTTGAAAGTGTAAAGCCCAACGCCATTCCTCTGGATACGATACTCACCCTTCTTACTGGGTCATTGCCTGGCAAAGTATTCCCCACAATTGCATGCCCGGCTTCGTGATAAGCCGTCATTTTTCTTTCTTCCTCTGTCTGCAGTCTCTTTTTCTCTGGACCGATCTCTACTTTCAAAGAGGCTTCTTCGATTTCGGTAGTTTCAATTTCTTTGTGTCCAACTCTTGCAGATAGTATAGCTGCCTCATTGAGCATGTTTTCTATGTCGGCACCTGAAAAACCGACAGTTCTTTCCGCTACTCTATCCCAATTGATATCTTTGGCAAAAGGTTTTCCTTTTTTATGGATTTCAATAATTGCTTTTCTTCCCGCAATATCCGGAAGATCTAAATTCACTCTCCTATCAAATCTGCCTGGTCTTATCAGTGCCGGGTCCAACACATCGGGTCTATTCGTCGCAGCGATCACAATGACATTGTCGGTTTGAGTAAAGCCATCCATCTCCACCAAAATTTGGTTTAAAGTTTGCTCACGCTCGTCATGACCTCCCAAACCGCCGCCAATCCCTCTGGTTCTACCGATCGCATCAATTTCATCAATAAAAATGATTGCCGGGGCTGCTTTTTTTGCAGTTTCAAATAGATCTCTTACTCTGCTTGCTCCCACGCCGACGAGCATTTCCATAAATTCCGAACCGGCCATCGAAAAGAAGGGCACTCCTGCCTCACCCGCGACAGCCCTAGCCAATAAAGTTTTTCCTACACCGGATGGGCCGGTTAGTAAAACACCTTTTGGTGTCCTGGCACCTAGATCTCTATATTTCTTTGGATTTTTAAGGAAATCGACCACCTCCTCAAGTTCTTTTTTTGCTTCATCTACCCCTGCGACATCGGAGAACTTAATACTTTGCTTTCCCTTAGCGAAAAGTTTCGCTCTGCTCTTTCCCATTCCGAACATATCTCCTGCTCCACCACCCTGTCTTCTCATTAAAAAATACATTAACAAACCAAAACCTATAATAGGTAAAACTAATGACATTATATTCCAAAATGCCTTGCTCCAGGTTTGTGATTCGACTTGTACATTGACCTTGCTTTCATCTACCCCCGCCCTTTGTAACTCCTCCATAAAACTTGCCCCTTCTTCCTTTCGGGATACTCCGATGATTTGTTTACCTTCCGTATCCTTTGGGTACATCAACATCAATTCATCTCCGGTGATTTTCACCGACTCAACTTTTCCGGCCTTAATTTCCGAGATCGCTGTAGACAAAGGCAACTCTTTTACCGTTCCTGTTGCACTGGCCAAAAACGTGATTAAACTCGGCACGAACAGGAAAATAATTAACAACCAGATTAATACTCTTCTTAAGTTCAGATTAATTCTAAACTCCATTCGTTTTTCAGTCTTTCCGGGCATATCTTTTTCTTTGTGAATTTCATTCATATTACCCTCATATCTTATCACGCTCATGGCTAAAACTCTCTTGTTTTATCGGATCACAGTTCCCGGTTTGACCCCTTCATCCAAGAAGATAAGCACTGGTTTTTCCTCTGTGTCTATCATGATAGCCATACCCTGAGACTCCTCATCTCCCATTTTTTTCGGTGTCATATTTACAATTACCGGAATATTTTTTCCTACCATGTCATCAGGCATGTACCACTTTCTTATTCCTGAGAACAACACCCTTTTCCCAAGCTCTTCTCCTAGGTCCACCTCATACCTGATCAACTTCTCACTCCACTCCGGTAAAGAGGCATTGATAACCTTCCCGACCCTTATATCCAGCTTTGAAAAATCATCATAGCTTATGTTATCTTTCATACACTTTTAAAATTTATAAGCAATCTTCATCGCCTTCTTGACCTCGGTCAACACCTCGTTTGACACTACTCTGCCTTTTTCCACGCCCTTTCTTAGTATTTCTTCCATTTTTTGTGGATCTTTTTCTAACTCTGCTCTTCTCAATCTCATTGGTTCCAAAAGATTGTTGATAGCCACTGTCAATTTTTGTTTTACCTCAACATCGCCCACACTTCCCTTTTGATATCTGTCTTTTAAATCGGCCACCTCATCCTTATTAGGGTTGAAAGCGTCGTGATATATAAACACCGGATTTCCCTCGATTTTCCCCGGATCGGTTGCCTTTAGTCTGCTCGGATCGGTATACATTCCCTTGACTTTCTTCTCAACCTCCACAGCACTGTCCGAAAGGTAAATACAATTTCCCAAACTTTTACTCATCTTTGCTTTTCCGTCAGTGCCTATCAACCTTGGAAAATCTCCCAGCATAGCCTCAGGCTCAATTAAAGTCTCCCCATATAGTGAATTGAACTTTCTGACTATTTCTCTCGTTTGCTCTATCATCGGCAATTGGTCCTCCCCTACAGGCACTAGATCAGCCTTAAAAGCCGTTATATCGGCTGCTTGGGAGATCGGGTACATTGCAAAACCGGCAGGCAGGGATTCACTTAGACCTTTCTGCTCAATTTCGGCTTTGACTGTTGGGTTTCTAAGAACCCTGTTCAAGGACACCAAATTCATATAAAAGACGGTCAATTCGGCGATTGCCGGGATCATCGACTGTACCACAATGGTTGTTTTCTCCGGATCAATACCGGCAGCCACGTAGTCCAGCAAAAGCTCTCTAACCGAATCTGCCACCTTTTGAGGCTCATCGTAATTGTCGGTTAAAGCCTGGACGTCGGCAATTAGA
>DASVZW010000007.1:0-2097 GCA_036391475.1 Patescibacteria group bacterium
TTATCGGTATCATTATTAATTCTCGAGATCAGATCACCTAGTTTGTTTTGGTTGAAGAAGGCCAAAGGTAAAGACTGAATTTTATTAAAGACATCTCGTCTTAGCTTAAATAAAACGTCTTGGCCAACAGTACCCATGGTCTTGGTTTGTAGATACTGGGTGATAGAAATGATGATATAAAGAAGCGTCAAAATGATGGCGTAGTGAGTGAGTCCAGGTAAATCTTTATGAGTAATGAAATGATCGATGGCGAATCCAAGAATCAAGGGGGTGGCGATATTGGCAACGGAGTTGATGAAGATATTTAGAACCGCTAAAGATAATTTCAACTCTTCACCTTTTATATAAGTAGAGAATCTTTTTACCAAGCCGATAGAATCCAGCTTCTTCATATCTTTGGCATCGAATTTTTTGAGTGAGTAGTTCATTCTGAGATTGATTTTTGAGAGTTATAGATCTGTTGATATTCCGGAGATGTCTTAAGAAGTTCCCGGTGGTTCCCGATGGCAAGAACTTCACCTTCCATAACGAGGATGATTTGATCAAAATCCTCGATCGAAGCAATTTGTTGAGTAATTAATATCTGAGTAATGCCCTTATAGTTATTTTTTAAATTTTCAAAAATACGTCTTTCCGTTTCTCTATCAACTCTGGCGGTAAAGTCATCAAGGAGAAGAATTTTAGGATTGATGACCAAAGCTCTGGCAAGTGTAATTCTTTGTTTTTGTCCTCCCGAGAGGCTGGCTCCTCTTTCGGCGATCTTTGTCTCAAGCCCATCAGGAAGAGTTTCGATAAAATCTTGAAGCTCGGCCGTATTGATGGCCTTAGTTAAGCTATCTTCATTCTCGATGTTCTTAAAATTTATATTCTCTCTTATGGAAGTATTAAAGATAGAGCTATCTTGGAAAACTAAACCGATTTGATCAGCCAAGCTTTTGGGGGTGTATTTTGATTGGAGAATGTTATCAATAAGAATCTTACCTGAGGTATTTTTTAAAAGTCCGGAAAGCAAATAAAAGATCTGGGTTTTCCCGGCAGCAGTTGGTCCTAAAATCGCGGTACGGGACCCGGCAGGAATAACAAAAGAGACATCCTTTAGTATGTCTTTTTCACCGATAGCGAGAGATACATTCTTGAACTCAACTTTTCCTTCGATCTCCTTTTCCAAGTCCCCTCCCCTTCTTTTGGACGGCGCATTCAGAATAACGGAAATTCTTTCAAAAGAGGCAGCGGCACGAGCAAAAATATTACTGATGAAACCAATGATGATGATCGGGAAGATCAACATGGATACATAACTGATGAAAGCGGTTAATCCACCAATGGTAAAAGTGCCACTGATGATGAAACGGCCACCGACATAAAGAATAACCACCAAACTGAGGTTGGCAATAATACTAATTAAAGGTATAAGACTGGCAAATAAATTCAAAATGGACAGTCCAATATCTCTAGATTCGGTGTTTACGGAAAGAAACTTTTCGGACTCCAGAGTTTGGGAGTTTAGAATTCTTATCAATGAAGAAGCCACGATACTTTCGTTGATGGTTTTGTTTAGCCGGTCGATCACCGCCTGAGCCCGCTTGAAATATTGTCGAATCTTACTGAATAAGGTGACAAAAATGATGATTATCAAAGGAATAATAGTAAGAACCATAAAAGCCAGTGGCCGATCAATGGAGATAAGTAAGGCGCTGGCTCCAAAGACCATAATGATCGAGGAAAATATCTGAACCAAACCCAAGGCAACAACTTGTTTTAAATTGTCAATATCACCGGTTAGATTTGTTAGTATCTTTTCGGGAGTAATTTCATTTATAAAAGAAAAAGGTTGAACCGAAATCTTAGTGATCAACTTGGTTCTTAGGTCTCTTCCAATTTTTTCGGAGACGTAGGTTTGAAGCAAACTCTGGATAGTGGAAAAAACAAAAATGGCTGCGGTAATACCAGTTAACAAAGTAACTCCGGAGCTTATATTAAATGATTTATTTCGAAAGGAGTCAATAATGGAAGCAAAAATCTTTGGCATGTACAAATTAAGTCCATTTCCCAGAAGACTGACCACAAAAATTAAAATGATCAAACCGAGATAAGGTT
>DASVZW010000008.1:0-17539 GCA_036391475.1 Patescibacteria group bacterium
CCGGGATGGGGGCTTATTTTTTATTCCAGGTCTTCTTTCTCTGCGGTAAGACCGGATTTTAGTTGGCGGGCGGAATCCAGTTTGTTTCCTATTTGATTCATAGTTTGAGAAGTGCTATTCATAGAATTGTAGGCATTTGTAAGATGTTTTCCCAAAAGGGTGAAGTTTTCGTTTAGTTTTTCATAATCTTTTTGAATGGCTCTTAGGAGAGAAAAGACTTCACTGGTCTTGCCGGCGATTTTTTGACCTTCGAGAGAAAGAAGTATTGTTTGAAGATGGGCATAAAGGGTGGTAGGAGAAACCGGATAAACACGGGATTCTCTGGCAAGATCCAAAATTTCCTGTTCATTGACCACTTCGTAATAAACCGGTTCGGAAGGAATATACATGAGGGCAAAATCCAGAGTATTTTCTTCCGGCAAAATATATTTGGATGAGATATCTTTAATGTGTTTTTTGATATCTCGGATAAAAGCGGACCGGTAAGAGGCTTTCTCCGATGGAGAGGAAGCCGCGTACATTTTTTGGAAGTTCTCCATGGGGAATTTCGAATCGATGGGGAGAAAGCCGGCTTGGGTTTTGATGGCGGCATCAACGATCTGACCCGATTTAAAGTGATACTGGAGGTGGAAAGAATTTTTAGGGAACATTTGACCAATGAGATCGGTCAAAACTTGTTCACCGATATTACCTCTGAGTTTCGGGGAGCGGAGGTAGTCCTGGAGATCTTTCATGGAACGACTGACTTCTCCAAAGGCACCGGCTTCTTTTTTAAGATCACTAATGACGTTAGTGGCTTGATCCAAACGGGTAAAAAGTTCGCGATAGTTTTCCTGAAGTGAAGCATTGGTGGTGCGGTTGGTATTATCAAAAGATTGTTGAAGAGATTTTAACCAAGCATTAAGAGTGGGGTCGGTCTTCGGCTGAGATAACTGAGATTTAAGTAACTGATACAAAATGATAAAACCCAAGACGATAAAACCGATTATGATTAAAGTATCAAAAGACATATATTCATTTTAGACTAAGTTGACAGAATGGAACAAACAAAACACGAAACAAAGAAGCACTATGGCTGGTTACTGTTCTTTGCATTGATCAATTGGAGTCTAATTGGCTTAATGATCTATTTCGTGGATCCGGAGAATGTCCGGGATATTATTATTCCGGGAAGTTATTTGCCGATGATATTATTAATTTTTGGTGGTTTGTTTTGGTTCTTCAGTATTGTGCTGATGTCGGCCAAAAGAGCTCTGAGATGGACTGTGGGAACCGTGATCTTTATCTATTTGAGAATATACGGATTGGGTAGCTTGCTAAATGGGATATTGATATTTGGTTTATTGATTTCTCTTGAACTTTATCTGATGAGAATAAGACCTTCGGATAAAAAGCCGGTTGCTTAATTTCCAAAAGAGGTTTAACTTTAATTTAGTAAAGTTATTTTTTAGGACAGAATATGCAACTTTCTTCCAATCCACTTAATAAAAATATCGAGAAACAGCTGAGTGAAATGTTCTATGGAATTTTGGCCGAGCTAAAAACTCCGGAGGAAATCAGGATGGTAATGGGGGACATTTTGACCGAGTCGGAGTTAACATCTGTGATAAAAAGATTGGGAATCGCAGTTTACCTGGATAAAGGAAGAAGTTATGAAGACGTCAAGAATAACATCAAGGTCAGTTCGGCCACGATTGCGTCAGTGGCTGAAGGTTTGGGAAATCCGGGTTGGCAAGAAATGATAAAGAGGATCAAAGCCGAAGAATGGGCCACCGACTGGACGGATAAAATAACCAAAAGCATCAAAAGGATCCTACCACTTTAAATATATTGACGGTAAGAGCTTGCTCGTCATTTTTTCAATAATATTCATTATTGAAATATCCTTCCTGCGCTTCCTCTTATATCTAACCTGATAATCACTTACGCTTATTATCAGCTTGATATAAAATTGTAAGCAATGGCTAAGTTTTATGTGACCACTACTCTTCCCTACGTTAACGCGGAACCGCATATCGGTTTTGCTATGGAAATAATCCGGGCAGACGTGTTGGCCAGAGCTCACAGACAAAACGGAGATGAAGTTTTTTTCAATACGGGGACAGATGAACATGGACAGAAGATCTACCAAAAAGCGGTCGAAGCCGGAATGGACCCGCAAAAATACTGTGATGAGTGGGCAGCTAAATTCGGAAAATTAAAAGAGGCATTGAATTTGTCTTATGACAACTTCATCCGGACAACCGATGAACATCATATAAAGGCGGCGCAAGAATTCTGGAAACTGTGTCTAAATAACGGTGATATATACAAAAAATTATACAAAGTGAAGTATTGTGTGGGTTGTGAGTTGGAAAAGACCGACTCGGAATTGGAGAATGGCCGTTGTCCTCTCCACCCGAATCTGGAAATTCAACTAATTGAAGAGGAAAATTACTTTTTTAAGTTCTCAAACTATCAAGAAAAATTGATTGAGCTGTATACGGTCAACCCCAATTTTATTGTTCCCGAATTTAGACAAAAGGAAATGCAAGCATTCGTGGCAGCAGGGCTTCAAGATTTCAGTGTCTCAAGATTGAAGTCAAAAATGCCCTGGGGAGTGGAAGTGCCTTTTGACCCGGATCATGTCATGTATGTCTGGTTTGATGCCCTAGTGAATTATATTTCATGCTTGGGTTGGCCGGATAATGAACAAAAATTTGAAGAGTACTGGCCGGGGATACAGCTTTGTGGAAAGGATAATTTAAGACAGCAAACCGCCATGTGGCAGGCAATGCTTATGTCGGCAGAATTACCGACATCCAAACAAGTATTGGTGGGCGGTTTTTTACTTTCCAACGGACAAAAGATGAGTAAGAGTTTGGGTAACGTGATCAATCCAATGGAATATGTCGATAAATACGGAACCGATGCAGTTAGATATTTTCTGACGGCTCAAGTCTCGGTGTTTGAGGATAGCGATGTCACAAAAGAAAGATTCGAAGAGGCATATCAGGCCGGCTTAGCTAATGGCATCGGAAATTTGTGTGCCAGGGTGGCGGCGATGTGCGAAAAAGAAGGAATAGAGGTGGAAAGACAACCCATGACCATGAGATCCGAGATTATGGATCTAATCGGCAAGTTCGAGTTCGAGAAGGCGATGGAAAAAATTTGGGAAGCCATTAAAGAGGCCGATACCCAGATCAACCTTAAACAGGTTTGGAAATTAGAAGGTGACGATAAAAAAGAAGCATTAAATGAACTGGTATTGAGGGTCCGACAAATTGGAGTCGATCTTTCACCTTTTATGCCGGCAACTTCAGAGAAAATTTTAAAACAATTCAATAACGGCCCGGTCAAGAAAAGTGAGCCATTATTTATGAGACTTCAGAATGAAGGATGAAGAGTCGGATATTTTTAAGAGAAACGTACAGGAAATTGTAGGTGAATTATATAAAGAGAGAGTTAAAAAGATAAAAGAGAAGGAAGTATTGTTCTACCGGTTGGACGAACCGGAGGTTTTTTTGAATTGGGCAGTATTAAATAATTTTCTTTTGCATGGATCAACCAGGAAGATCGTGGAAAATTTGAAACCCTATAAGGCCAACGACAAGATCAAGGAGAGCGGTAACCGCCTGGCGATCTACATCACCCGGGTACCGATGGTGGCCATGTTCTGCGCACTCACAGGAGGTGTAGACGGATTGGCCAGAAGACATAGTAGTCATACAAAAATAGTTCAGGATGAGGTTAGTTACGACGAGATGTATTTTGGGGTAAGTGACATAAATAAAGTGGCAAGCGGCGGTTTTATTTATATATTGGGCAAAGACCAGGTAGATGAGGAAGCAAATGGTGAGTTTTTGGCTTACAGAGAAGTGTCGCCTTTGGCGATATTGGAAATAAACAAAAAAGACTTTCCTTTTGATATTAATATTTTTGATGACAATGTTAATTGACACACATGCCCATTTAGGTGATGAAAAAATTGAAAATCCTCTGGAAGTAATTGACCGGGCCAAAAAGACCGGGGTAGAAAAAATTATCGTGCCGACAACCTCTATCGCCGATCTAGATAAAGCTATTAAACTGTTTTCAAAAGTAGAAAATATTTATTTACTGGCCGGAGTACATCCCGAGGAAACCGAAACCGTGGGTGAAGTAGGACAAATGATAGAAGAGTTGAGAATGAGGATCAAACAAAATAAAAAGATAATAGGTATCGGGGAAATAGGCTTGGATTTTTATTGGGACAAAGAGAAAAAAACAAAAGAAAAACAGATGACGATATTTAAAGCACAGTTGGAGCTGGCGGCAGAGATGGACTTGCCGGTAGCCATCCACATGAGAAATTCGGAGCAAGAAACGGTAGAAGTACTGGAGAATCTAGAGAAGATGCCCAAAGGACAGTTCCATTGTTTTGCCGGAGACGCAGACTTTTTACAGATGGTTTTACACTGGGGTTTTTATGTTAGTTTTGCCGGAAATCTAACTTATAAGTCGGCAGGCAGCCTCAGAGAAAGGCTGAGGGAGGTGCCGGCAGATAAATTGTTACTGGAGACAGATAGCCCATATCTTGCGCCGGAACCAAGACGCGGAACCACCAACGAACCGGCAAATGTTAAAATACTAGGTGAGTTTATCGCCCAAGAGCTAAATCTATCAGCCGAAAAAATTAACGATATCACAACCCAAAACACATTATGTTTGTATTCCTTAGATACCTTATAAAAAAATATCCGCACGCGAGCCAGAGGGCCTTGGAGATCTTGCCCGGCTTTACGAGCTGGAGTTTTATTCTTTTCCCGGTTTGGGGCTCGATTTTTTGGCCGATCGGAGTGGCTTATTTTATTATCGCTTTTAACGTTTATTGGCTTTACCGTTCCATTACTTTAGCCGTAGCGGCGGTAATGTCCTATTATCGAATCCAGGCATGGGAAAAATATGACTGGATGGGTGATGTGATGGGATTCCCGGATTGGAAAGAAGTAAAACACGTGATCGTGCTGCCTACTTACAAGGAGTCGGGGGATATTCTGATAAGAACCTTGAAAGCACTGGAAAAGCAAACCATTGGACCAAAGCAGATAATTCCGGTAATCGCCATGGAAGAAAGAGCTGGTAAGGAGATCAATGACAGCAGAAGAGAAATGATCATGGCCGAGTTCAAAGACACTTTTGCAGGTATATATTTTTATTTTCATCCAGCCAATTTGGCAGGAGAAGTAATCGGAAAATCCAGTAACGCAGCTTGGGCAGGAAAACAGTTTAGAGAAGAACTCAAAAAACACAAGGATTGGGATATCAACAAAATGACTATTTCTTCGGTCGATTGTGATGTGGCTTTACATCCAAATCACTTGGCGGCTTTGACATATAACTTCCTGGATGATCCGGACAGATATAACAAGATATGGCAAGGAGCGATCGTTTTTTATAACAACATTGAAAGAATCCCCTGGCCAATGAGAGTCTTTAACAGAATGAGTAGTGTCATCAATATGGCTCAGCTGTCCAGACCGGACAGATTGATTAATTTTTCAACTTATACATTGAGTCTTAAACTGATGGACGAAATTGATTACTGGGATACGGATGTGATTCCTGAAGATTATAGAATTTTCTTTAAAACTTATTTTGCTACAAAGGGGAGAGTTGAAGTAGAACCATTATTCATCTCGGTCTCAGCCGATGCCGCAGAAGCGAACGGTTTTTGGAGTACATATACAAATACATATGAACAAGTTAAAAGATGGGCTTGGGGAGCGAGTGACGATGCTTATATTATCAAAAGATACATTCTGGATACCGAGGCTCCGTTCTGGGATAAAACGATCAGAGTTTTTAAAGTAGTTGAAGATCATTTTATGTGGCCGGTCAACTGGTTCATTATTACTGTCGGAGCAAACATGCCACCGCTTTTGAATCCAACCTTTTCAAGAACGGTAATGGGAAAGACCTTGCCTCAAGTATCTTCGGCAATATTGACAATCAGTTTGGTGAGTTTGATGGCAATGGTCTTCATTGATTTTAAAGCCAGGCCAAAAGTTAAAGAACTACCATTGTGGAGAAAAATATTTGCACCTTTTGAGTTTGTTTTGATGCCGGTGGTTGGTTTTTTCTTCTCGGCGCTACCCGGATTGGATGCTCACACCAGGTTAATGATGGGAAGATATTTGGAGTATAGAGTTACGGAGAAAAAAGCTTAAATTTGGAACGCTAATGTATACTCAAAGTGTGAGAGATGAAGGTAAAATTGATACGCAAAATTTTCTTTTTATCATTGGCGTAATGGTGATCATCTTGATGGTGGTGATTTTAGTTTTGGTGTGGAAACAACTACCACCGGAGCTACCCTGGCTATATTCTCTTCCATGGGGTGAGGCACAATTAATTGAAAAAAAGTACTTTGCAGGCACACTGGGAGGTTTGGCCGTATTATTTATTTTGACCAGAGTGTTGGCAAATTGGGCAGGTAAAAAAGATGTTATCGTTAGGACGACAGTAATTACAGGTGGTTTAATGATGATCCTGTTGTACGCAGCAGGCTTTTTTAAAGTGTTAAGTATATTTGTCAGTTTATGACACCTTCGGCAAGCATTACCGCGGTACCATTTTTCTTGGCACTAGCCATCAGTTTAGTGGCGACGCCTTTAACAATTTGGTTCTTTACCAAAATGGGTTGGCTGATCGATCCGTCCAAAACACCTCACCCGGCACATATTCATAAAACACCGGTTCCCAAAGGCGGTGGTTTACCGATTTTCTTGGCGGTGATGATCACGGCCTTGACGCTTTTGCACGTCGATTGGCATTTGATCGCGATATTGGTGGCGGCGCTATTAAGCTTAATAGTAGGGTTGTTGGACGATATAAAAAGTATTAATCCTTATCTTCGTTTAGGAGTAAATTTTCTATCTGCTGCAATAATCGTGGCCTCAGGTATAGGAATAGCTTTTGTGTCAAATCCATTCGGAGGGGTATTTGATCTATCTTTCCCGAGAATCGCTTTTGATTTTTTAGGAAAACACAGAGAAATCTGGATCATCGCCGACCTCTTTGCCCTTTTATGGATACCGGCATTAATGAATGCCATTAATTGGTCCTCAGGGGTAGATGGACAAATTAGCGGGGTAGTCACAATTGCGGCTTTTGTCTTAGGAATTATTTCGCTTAACTACAGTGCCGATATTACCCAGTGGCCGGTAGCGACCTTAGCTTTTGCGACTTCCGGAGCTTTTTTAGGATTAACCGTTTTTCATTTTTATCCTCAAAAAATCATGCCCGGATACTCGGCAACCTCCTTGGCGGGTCTATTATTGGGAGTGATCTCTATCCTGGCCACGGCAAAAGTAGGAGCGGTGATCGTAGTCTTGGGTGTACCAATAATCGATTTTATTTATATTGTCATTAGAAGGCTGATATCGGGTAAGTCACCGGTGTGGGGTGACAAAAGTCATTTACATCATAAGTTGTTGAACATGGGTTGGAGTAAGAGAAAAGTAGCATTATTTTATTGGGGCATAACGGCAATCTTGGGAGTGGCAGCAATTAAGTTTCAAGCTAGGACTAAGCTTCTAATTATGATAGGATTGGTGATATTAATGGCAATATTTCTCACATGGCAATACTTTGGGCTCTATTCAAAACGCTCCGGCCAAGACAATGGTTAAAAAATTTGGCGCTTTTTGCTTCTTTGATTTTTTCAGGGCTATTATTTTTGCCCGGGGCGTTTGAAACAGTTTTTCAAGCCGCTTTGGTTTTTACGATCCTTAGTAGTACTACTTATATTTTTAATGACCTATTGGATGTAGAAGCAGATAGACAACATCCTTTTAAAAAATTTAGACCGATAGCCTCCGGAGAGTTGCCGGCCCCGATCGCTTTTTTCGCCTTAATCACAGGTGTGGTGATTGGGTTATCTTGGGCCTACAACCTAAATTATTTCTTATTTTTGATCTGTCTGGTTTACTTGATCATCCAGGTTCTATACACGACCTACCTTAAGAAGATCCCTATCGTAGACGTGATCGTAATCGCTACCGGATATTTATTGAGAGTTTATGCCGGAGCACTGGTGATATCTGCCCACATGGATGTATGGTTCTTGCTAACGGTAATTTCGGTTTCTTTATTCCTGGCTGTCGGGAAGAGAAGAAGTGAAATGACATTGATGCTGGCACGGAATAAGGCCAATGAGACCAGAGAGGCATTAAAAAGATATACCGAATCCCTTTTGGATATCTATACCTCTATGTTTGCGACGGGAACCTGGATCACTTATGCACTATTTACTTTTAATCATCCAAAAATAGTTCCCGACGGTAAGGCTTTAACGATTATTTCGTTCTTGCCTAAGACTTTTATTTCCGAGAAGTGGTTAATGATTACGATACCTTTTGTGGTCTACGGAGTAATGAGATATTTGCAATTGATCTATGAAAGAAATGAAGGAGAAAGTCCCGAGAGAATATTGTTATCCGATAAACCGCTTATCACAACAGTGTTAGTGTGGCTGATCTTGTCGGTAGGAGTTATCTATTACTTAGGCTGATCTCACTTAACCAGTTTGGCGTATTGAGAGGAGATGAATCCCCATTTACCGGTGACGTACTCGATTTGATACCAACCGGAGACTCCTGAGTCACGATAGTTGAATTTATCGCCGGGATTAACCTGGGCAAGTTCCGCTCCCGAAGTGCTGGCTTGAGCTCTAACTCTTAAGAAACCGGTGGGAGTGGTAAGGATCTCGACGTAAGGTTTAGCTAAAGTGGCCGATGTGGTCGATTGTTTAGGCAGTGGAGTGATCGTGCCAACTTTGGGGGTAGGAGTGGGCGTAGCAGAAGGAGTGGCCAACGGGGTGGGGGTGGGTGTCGGGATGATGATCTGGGTGGCCATTTGTAGATTAATTACCAAACGGAAACCTGCTTGGACTTTGGCACGGACAACTTTTTCTTGGTAACCGGGAGTTGAGAAGGTAAAGGTATGATCGCCGGCAGGAACCGAGTCAAGCGGGTGATCACTAAAACCGGAGGGATTACCATCAACGGTCACCGAAACATTACCCGGATTACTAACTACGGTAACCTCAGTATTATTTTTATCCGAAAGTTTTTCAAAAGAAAGAATGTAACTGGAGGATTGATCAGGAGTCTTACCGAACTGACGGTCAACTACCGTATAGGCTCCGGAGGTCAAACTGATCTTACTTTCCCAAGGATCCAAACTGGTATCCAAGGGGGTCATGCGGATCGTGTAGGTACCAGGTTTACTGTTGTCTTGGAATATCGGAGTCTTTCCAAAGCTCTGACCGTTGAGGGTAACGTCGACTTGAGGATTGGCAGTGATCTGAATTCCTGACTTTTGTCCAAAAATATTCAAACTGCAGCCCGATAGTAAAACTGCAGATGACAACAAACACAACAATTTAGTGAATCTAGTTCGCATATTTAACTTAGTTTATCAGATAGATGCTAAAATATGAAAGAAATTTGGCCGGGTGGCGAAGTGGTAACGCTGCGGTCTGCAAAACCGCCATGCGCGGGTTCGATTCCCGCCTCGGCCTCAAATATCTTGGTTCAGACTGATATCCATAAGTTTTATCCAGTTATCATTTAACTGATAAACAGAGATGGATTTACAGACAAATTCCAGTTTAATAAAGGCCATTTTGGTTTTTTCGAGTAGGTCCAGAAAATTTTCATTAGGTATTTTTTTCCCCAAAGTAACATGACCAATGAACGGACGTTCGGCTTTTTCTTGCTGTCTTTTATCTATAAAGTTATCGACAATCGAGGTGACTTCTTTATTTATATCCGAGAGCCTTTTATATGAGTCAGTATCCGGTTCCAAATAAATTACATTATTTTCACCGGTAAAAGAATCAACACTATCGAGACTAATACTAAATTTATCGTAGAGGCTTAATTCTTCGGATAATTTTTTAATTACATCATTTACTTCCTCATCTCTAACATTGAAAGGTGGAATGAGGGTGATATGAGGGGAGAGAGCTGCGTATGACGCGAGAAAAGGATAGTTTGAATCTATATTTTTGACTAATTCCGATGGTAGTGTGACGGCCAGTAAGATAACCGGCATATATTATTGCGAATAAGGTAAAGCTTCTCCGGCCTTGATCACTTCCTCTACGAGTCGATTGGAATAACCCCATTCATTGTCGTACCAGGCCAGTACCTTGACCATGGTACCATCGACAACCCGGGTCATATCGAGATCGACAATGCTCGATTCCGATCGGCCGATGATATCGGAAGAAACCAAGAGATCGGAGGTAACAGCCAAGATACCTTTGTAGGCAGGTTGGTTAGAAGCATCAATAAAAATCTGGTTAACTTCTTCTACCGAAGTAGCTCTTTGGGTGATGAAAGTAAAATCGGTAATCGAGCCGGTGATGACCGGAACCCGAAGAGAAATACCATCAAATAGGCCACGAAGCTCGGGTACCGCTTGAGTAGCGGCAATAGCAGCGCCGGTACTGGTGGGAACAATGTTGGCAGCAGCAGCCCGGGCGCGACGAAGATCGCGATGAGAATTATCTTGAAGATTTTGATCATCGGTATAGCCGTGGACAGTGGTCAACATGGCTTTAAGAATGCCGAGTTTTTGGTGGAGAATATCGGCAACAGGAGCAACCGAGTTGGTAGTGCAGGAAGCATTACTGATGACGGAGATAACTCCAACCCGGTCTTTGTTGAGTATTTCTCCTTCATTAACTCCGATTACGGCAGTGGGGACGTCGGCCCCTTTGGCGGGGGCGGACAAGATAACAAACTTGGCGCCGCCATTAAGGTGCATACTGGCTTTTTCCAGGCTGGTAAAGACACCGGTAGATTCGATAACAACATCGACTTTGTAAGCGGACCAGGGAATCTTGGCAGGATCTCGCTGAGCCAAAACCGGGATCCTCAGTGTCCGTTTGGGGTGCTCGATGGTGATGTAACCTAATAATGGATTTTCATCGGTAACTTTGTCGGTGGCTTGAACTATCTCGGAGGAAATCGGGTAAGACAGGGGGCCATAGGCAGTGTCATATTTGAGAAGGTGAGCCCAACCTTTAACATCAAGTGAACCAGATGTGTTAATAGCAACAAGTTCCGAATCATCCAGATGACTATTGAGCCAGACCCGGGCAGCGGAGCGGCCAATACGACCGAATCCATTAATTGAGAAGTTAACCATATTTCTTTTGTAAGGTTAATTACTAATAATTAATACTTTAATTTAATATTACACTGTCCCAGGCTCTTTGATCTTGGCGAGGATATCAAGTAGAGGATGGGTGCCGGTAGCCAAGAATTCGAGCATGGCACCGCCGCCGGTAGAAACAAAGCTAAAATCCGAGTAGGAGAAGCCTAAAGCGGGGATAGCGGCTAAAGTATCACCTCCACCCAAGATGGTAGTCGCTTTTGAGGCTTTCAGAGCATCAAAAACGGCTTTGGTCGCCTTGGAATGAATACCATCCTCATAAACCCCCAGAGGGCCGTTGAGAACAACTGTTTGAGCTTCAGCGATGGCTTGAACAAACCGGGAAATAGCTTGGTCATTGAGGTCAAGACCGTCAGGAGTAGATGAGCCCGGTTCGGCAAACTTGCCACCATAAAGCACCTGATCGAAGTGTGGAGCAATCCGCTTAAGGATCTCGAGCTTGTCAGGTTTGGCACCCGAGGCTAAAAGAAGTGCAGGGCGGGCGGGATTTTTGAGAACACGGGATAGGGTAGTCACTTCTTTTTCAAATTGCTCACCGATAACTGTTTTAAGTAGTTCGGGTATTATTTGCATAGAGGTACAAGGCCGGTACGTGGCAAAAGCATCGTAGACATATAAATCCGCACCGGTGACTAATTCCTGAGCAAATCCCCTGTCATTGGATTCTTCCCGGGGATCGAAGCGTAAGTTGTCCAATAGTGAAAGAGGAGATTCCCCCTTCCACCACTCCCCTGGAGAATAACCCGAAACATACATAGGAATTTCTTGATCTAGCTTGCTTTTTAGCCACTCTTGGATGGGTTTTAGGCTCAGTTTAGGATCAGGACCTTCAGGACGGCCCATGTGCCCTATCAAGAGAGTGTGGCGGAAATTCCTCATGCAAATATTGAGGGTGGGAAGTAAAGTCTGAAGGCGATAGTCGTTCTCAATCCGGCCGTCTTTAACGGGCACGTCAAGATCGGCACGAACAACAACATTTTGGTTACTCAAGGAAGGATTGGGCATGGCAAATTAAGTTTAATACAAAACCGGGTGTTTTGCTGCCTGTTATTTGACTTTTATAGGCTTACATGTTAGTATATTCCTCGTCTTGCTATGGCAAGACTTTTTTGTGCCTAAGGCGGGTTTATACCCGCATATATGATACATAACTTCTTACCTAAAACACGAACATCGCATCCGTTCTCTAAACTTATAAGACCGGTGTTCGAAAAGAAAGGAATCAAAACTGCCTTGGGCGGTTTTATTTCCATTACCAGCCTGGCTTCAGGCATGATCATGTTTATTCCTACCGACTCGACTTTGGCGGCTTCTCCCATGCAGCCTCTAACAGGGGTTCAGATGGAAACCATCAAAAGCACGGTTAATGTTTTACCGGGAAATACCGGTATTTCACAGTTTTACCACCTGGGTCACCCGGGAATGGACATAACTGCCCCCCTGGGAACACCTATCTATCCACTTAAAAATGGTGTGGTGGTCCGTATGGAAAATCTAAAGTGGGATTACGGAAGAGCTGTTTACGTAGATCACGGTAATGGCATGATCACTCTTTATGCCCACATGGGTAAAGTTTTTGTAGAAGAAGGTGACCAAGTAACAACCGACAAACCAATAGGTGAAGTTGGTGTTACCGGAAGAACAACCGGGCCACATCTTCATTTTGAACTACGTAAAGACGGGAGTGCCATCAATCCGATGCCCTACCTGAACTTAAGTTCAGCCAAATAATTTTCTGAGGCTAAATCGAGGAAGTCATTAATTGTCAACAGTTTTTTGGATATTTTAAATTGATTTATCCATCATTTATGATGTGTGGATAAGTCAATTTTTTTGTGGATATCTTGAATGAACACAGAAAAGCTGATATATTGATCCGATCCGGACTTTTACACCCCAACTAAGGAGGAAATATGTTTGATGAAGCTGCCCTAAAAGAGATCATCGAGACAGGACCGGAAGTGGCCAGTTATTTGGTAATCGAAGAGCTTGGTGGG
Source organism: Patescibacteria group bacterium (assembly GCA_036391475.1). GTDB lineage: Bacteria > Patescibacteriota > Microgenomatia > UBA1400 > MFAQ01 > CAIQPO01. The sequence continues at coordinate 13,206 of DASVZW010000008.1, forward strand.
TTTATTTGGACAATGAACCACGATATGTCTCATGACCGGATCCCTGAAAAAGATATCCCGGCAATCGAACGGGATGTGGCTCACGCAGTGGAAGAAATATTGATGGTCACGAAAGGTCTGACCCGGTTTGGATTGACACAACCCTTGACCGAAGGAAACCTGGGAACACCGGAATATTGGAAATGGTACCGCTGGTGGAATGATTACGTGGGTAACTTAAGCGATGAGGATTTTTATAAGCTGGGTAACGCCATACTAAAGAATGAAAATGTTTCGGACTGGCGTCCCCAAGGTAGTTGGAAGGAATAATTTTGATACGCGGTTCTACGGAACCGCGTTTTTTGTTTATTAGCCTTTTTTGACTTTTAGAACGATAAAATTCTGGTCATTATAAGTAAAAACGTCTTTTTCTTTTTTGGTCTTCAAAATCTTTCCTAAAGGAGAAAGGCTTGAGATAAGGGTAACTCCGGAAACGGTTTTGCCTCCTAGACCATCGGGTACAAGGGCAAAATCCCGTTCCCCCAGAGGAGTAGATAAACTAAAAATTTTAAGAGCACCGAGTTGATCAGACCTTCTTTTTAATAAGACCAAATTTTTCTTTTCGTCGATCAAGGCATCCATCAGTTGTTCGGCCAATTGACGGGATTTGTCCGAATGGGACTCCATGGGAGTAGCCGAGTTGTCGCGCTCAAATTTTACATCGGCAATTTGGAGGTCGAGCTTTTTGATTTTTTCTTCGAGAATTGAAAGTAAGTCGATCACAGAGTGCATTATACAAAAAGCCCACCGAGAGGTGGGCTTTTTGTGATTTGTTAATCTAAGTTACATTCCCATATCACCCATGTCGGGAGTGGCTGGAGCTTTCTTTTCTTCAGGAATATCGGTAATCAGACATTCGGTGGTAAGAATCATGCTGGCGACACTGGCAGCATTTTGAAGAGCGGAACGGGTAACCTTAACCGGATCCAGAATACCTTTTTCAATCATGTCCTCAAAATCCAAAGTGAGGGCATTAAAGCCAAAATTGATATTTGTACTTTCCTCAACTTTTTTGACAACCCAGCCGGCATCGACACCGGAATTGAGGGCCAACCAACGGAGAGGTTGAGAAAGCGAATCTCTAACAATTTGAACGCCAACCACCTCATCGGCATTTTCAGTTTTGACTTTATCGAGAGCTTTGGAAGCTCTAATTAGGGCAACTCCACCACCGGGGACAATACCTTCTTCGATGGCAGCTTTGGTAGCACCGACAGCATCTTTGACTCTTTCTTTAAGTTCGTTTAATTCTACTTCGGTTGCAGCACCAACTTTTATGACGGCGACGCCACCAGATAGCTTGGCGATTCTTTCGGCAAGTTTGTCTTTATCAAATTCGGAGGTAGATTTTTCCAGTTCTTTACGAATTTGTTCCAAACGGGCACTAATTTCTTTTTGGATACCCTTACCACCGATAATTTGAGTATTGTCTTTATCACTCCACACTCTGTCGGCGCGTCCGAGATCTTCGACAGTAACAGAATCCAGTTTGCGTCCGGCATCTTCAGAAATTAAAGTTCCACCGGTCAGAACGGCAATATCTTGGAGAAGAGCCTTACGACGGTCACCAAAAGCAGGAGCTTTGACAGCTAAAATGTTGAAGGCACCACGCATTTTGTTGACTGCCAAGGTAGCTAAAGCTTCACCTTCGATATCGTCGGCAATAATGACAATATTTTTACTGACCTTAATAGTGTTTTCCAGGAAAGGCAGCATATCATTGATAGCACTGATCTTTTGATCAGTGATCAAGATATATGGATTTTCAATAACAGCTTCCATGTTGGCCGGATCGGAAACGAAGTAGGCCGAGGCGTAGCCTTTGTCGAACTGCATACCATCTTTATGTTCGATCTCAAATTCCATGCCTTTGGATTCTTCGACGGTAACAACACCATCGCGACCAACCAGTTTTAAGGCTTCTGCGATTTTGGAACCAATTTCCGGATTTTGAGCTGAAATAGTAGCAACTGATTGCCACTCTTCTTCCGAAAGATCTTTTTTAATTTTACTTAGTTCGGCGACTACGGCGGCAACAGCCTTATCAATTCCCCGTTTCATCTGCATGGGGTTGGCACCGGCAGCAATATTTTTCATACCGGCAACTACCATTTGTTGGGCCAAAAGGGTGGCAGTAGTAGTACCATCTCCGGCAATATCATTGGTTTTACTAGCCGCCTCTTTAACCAGCTGAGCACCCATATTTTCAAATGGATCAGGAAGCTCAACTTCTTTAGCTACTGAGACACCGTCGTGCAGTACTGTGGGTCCGCCCCATTTTTTATCGATAGCGACATTACGACCTTTGGGACCGAGAGTGGTAACAACTGCCTTGGCAAGTTTGTTGACTCCGGTAACTAGTTTTCCCCTAGCGTCTTCGGAAAAAATTATTTGTTTTGACATTTTTTATTTTTTTATTTGGTAACTGTAGCTAATATGTCGTCGAATCTTAAGAATTGATATTCGGTATCACCAATTTGGACTTCGTTACCACCCCATTTTTTGTAAACGACAGTATCACCTTTTTTAACGGGAGAAGAAACTTTAACACCACGGTCATTGACAAGATCATCTCCAAAGGCAAGAACGATACCATATTGAGGTTTTTCCTCATGAGAATCAGGGAGATATAAACCGGAAGCGGTTTTCTTTTCCTGTTTGGCCGGTTCAACTAAAACGTAACCGGGGCCGGGTTGTAATTTATTAACGGTTAATGGATTAACCATAGTACTAATTTATTGATTAGTAATGAAGAGAGTTTGAGTATAACAGATTATCACTCAAACACTCCAACTGCTATTTTTATACAAGTGGGATAGCTCTGTCAAGTACTATAAGGCAGCACCTTTGAACCCAGGACAGTTTTCTTTAGCCCAGGTAAGATATGCCGGTTGGCACTCCGGTTTGACTGAGCTGTTGGGACTTGGCATACAGTCGACCCATTCCCCGACCGGACAAGAATAAGAAACAGTAGTTCCTGATGTACTGGCCGTCCAAATGGGTTCGCACATACTAACCAAATCGCATTGTTGATTAGTGCTGGTTTTACCGGTGGTAGAAACAACTCCACAAGTCAGGAGATATTTACCGCTTTGATCCACAATTACAGAAGGTGAGTTGACCGAAGAAGTCTGAGATAAGGTGTAGACGGGTTGTTCTTTGTAATTACATTTTTGAATTAGATCCGGGATGATACCTCCGGTGGTTTTTTTGTTACTAAATTTTTCAATGATATTTTGATCAACGATCGAGAGAGTCGGGCTGGGACTGGCTTCAGGAGTTACCTCAATGGTGACAGTGGGTGTGGGTGTTTGGGTGGGAACGGCCGGATTTTGAGGAGAATACTGAGGAACCAAATTAGAAGCCAAAACACCGATCAAAATACCAACCAAAATAAGAATCAAACCGACAAGTAAGATTTTGACAGTGCCGCCGCTTTTTGGAGTTTCCTTTACGGGAATTATGACCGGAGGAATAACCGGAGATTCGGGAATAGAGGTCTCCTGAGGTTGAAAAGAATTTAGAGGTTCAGGGGATGGCGTCTCAGGCGTCTCAGGAGTTTCGGGAGTTACCAGGTTCTGAGTTTCCGGGGCGATTGGTGTTGGTTGGACCGGAGTTTCCTGTGGAACCGGAGTTGCTTCCTGAACCATGAGTTCCTCCTCCGGAGCGGTAATCATTTCGGTATGGGGAGGCATTTCGGTAATTTGACTGGGGCCTTCCGGATTGACGTTGGTCATGGCCTCCGGGACGGTTGGATTGGTAACGGGCTCCTGGTTGGTATTGGGGTTGATTGGGTCGGTCGGAGTTTGATTTGGGTCCATCTTGGGTTTTGTCGTAATTAATAAATTCTATTAAGTTTTTATCTTTGAGACGGTTAAGAATCATATTTGTAATTCTTAACTTACCTCCTGTATTGGTATCTTTTATTAGTTTAACCGCTTCGTCATAATTTAGCCATTTATAGTCATCAAATTCAGTGGCACCGATCGTAAGATCAGTAACTTTTGAATTTGCAACCATGAAATAGTAATATTTTCCTTTCATTTGTAAGGGTTCTCCGGCATCACTTTTCATTTCCCTCAGATTTTGTTTGGAGGGAGGAAATTCGATCTTATCTTCAGCAATTAATTGAGCAGGAGTTTCTACGTTTTTGAAAAAATCTTCGGTAACTTCCTCCGACATCTCTTTAGAAAAAGCTTGTTCCAAATTCTGTCCATTATCAATTCCCCCTTGAGGTAGTTGCCATAGATTATGGACTTTTTGGTAAACCAATAAAATCTTTTTATTATTTATAA
>DASVZW010000009.1:0-3384 GCA_036391475.1 Patescibacteria group bacterium
GACGATGATTTTTTCCTTTACGTAAAGAGGCGTCAGGTAAGGAATGCCATGGACTTGGTCAATGACTACATCCACATGATTTTTGAATTTGGTTAGGTAAGTCCAAAACACAAGAAAATAAAATATTGGAAAAGAAATGACCAACGTAAACAGATTTCTATTTAAAGAAGATCCAATGTATTTGAATTTGATGCCGTCGATTGTTTCTTCCTTAATATTTTTGTCATAGACAGGTGAAAGCCAGGTGATTTCTGCTTGATAGTCTCTTGTCCATCTTTTGGCAAATTCAAAAGTTGCTAGTTCAGCCCCACCTTGAAGAGGGTCTTTGATCGATCGCCAGTTAAGAATAAGAATTTTCACTATGAATATTTTAGAACTAGATTGGGGTCATCTTTCCAGAGATCGTTGTGGTCGTCATCATAGTAATGAAGAAAATAAGTTCGGTATATGATGGCTAAATAATCAATGGCATAATTTTGGATAGCAGATAATCCAACATTACTGGCAAAGTTGTATTGAAGCTCTATAGGTGACTCATAAATCTTCTTAAAGCCAAGATGATTGGCGACCGCAAGTATTTCCAGATCAAATGCCCAACGCTTGACCAGTAATCGTGGGAGGACTTTAACAAGCACTTCTCTGCGGAACACTTTGAGACCTGTCTGAGTGTCGGAAACGTTCAAGCCGAAGAAAAATCTAGTAGCCCTTTGCACAATGTAACTAAGAATTTTTCTTTGCCATGGATAACTGACTTTACTGGCTTTGTGGCGCTTACTGCCGACGATAATGTCTGCCTCATACCATTTCATATGCTCCAAGGCAAGACTCAAACCTTTGACGTTTAAATCCGATCCGGCGTCGATGAAGGCGATCAATCCCCCCTTGGCTCTGGCCATCCCATATCTAATGGCATAACCTTTGCCTTTATTTTCTGTGTAAAAATATATTTTTACCTTTGAGCTAGATACACTTTCAGCCAATTCGTGAGTTTTGTCATTTTCATTTTTTAGACCATCGACAACACAAAGAATTTCATAAGGACGGTTGATAATATCAAGATGAAGTTTTATCGATGAAAGATCGCGGTCGATCGTTTTGCAGTTGTACGCCGGGACGATCACCGAAAGCAAATTAGGATCATGCTTTGGTTTTATTTTTTTGGCCACGGAGGGCATGAACAGATTATAGCGTATTCAATAACGCTAAATTTTTGTTTTTTAATTATCTATTTGGAACATTTTGACCAAAGACCAAGCTTTTCTGAACTAGCAAATTTTTGGGCTTGCTTAAAAACATCTTCAAATTTTATGTCCGGTGGATAAGTGGCTGCCTGGGCGTAGCCATCTCTGACCAGCTTTTCATTTACAAAAATATCGCCCACATAAACGTATCTTAATAGCCTGCCATATTTGTCTTTATCCGAGATATCCCGAACTAGAGTTACGGTTTTCCCTTCAATGATTTTTATATTCTCGACTTTGGCTTCTTTAGCAAAACACTGGACTGGGGTACGGCTGTCTCCAAGCTCTGGGGTGTTTATTCCTATGTATCTCACCTTTTTACCTCCTTGTATTTCAAAAGTATCCCCATCGACAACCCGGGTGACCTTAACGTCAACTCTGTCCGTGGCCGAAGTTGATTGAGTGATAGAAATAACTTTTTGATTCTCTTGAAAATTATTGTGAACAAGAAAAAAATAGAGGAAATAAAAATAAGAAAGAAGAAAAACAAAGATAACGGCCAGAAAGATCCTTTTAGGTAGAAAGCAGCTTTTGCTAGACATTGTGAATTATTTAAATAATGAGGTAATAGCAAAAACGATCAAGGCTACCAAAACAATTGTGCCACCGGCGGCCAGATTAAAGTAGAAACTGGCGAAGAGCCCAACAACGATAGCGAATAGGCTGAATAATATTGATAAGGCGATGCTGGACCGGAAACTTCTAGCTATTTGAGCTGCAGTAACGACCGGAATAACAATTAGGGCACCGATCAAGAGCGAGCCAACGATCCTAATTGACAGCGAAACAATCACTGCCGTTAAGACCATTAATAGTGTATTCAGAGCGGTAACCTTGATACCATTGACTCTTGAACCTTCTTCATCAAAACTGATGTACAATAATTGTTTGTAAAAAAGAAGAGTAAGTACAATGACCAACAGACCAAGAGGGATGATCAGATAAAGATCTTCCGGCCTAACTGTCGTAATAGAACCAAACAAGTAGGAGAAAAGATCAACATTAAATCCTTTGGCCAAACTGATAAGGACTATGGCTAAGGCAAGACCACCGGAAAGCAGCATAGCTAAAGCCGATTCACCGGAAACTAATTTTCCTGACCGCAGCCGGTCGATCACCAAGGACATAATTACCGCAGCAACCAGTGCGGTAATGATTGGGTTGATACCGAGTAAAAGACCGATGGCGACACCGGCCAGAGAAATATGGCCTAGGGTATCGGCGATCAAGGAATAACGCCGGGCAACCAAAAAAGTACCAATGACAGGGGCAACAATACCTATGACCGTACCAGCAGTAAAGGCGCGGATCATAAAAGAATAATTAAAGATCTCAAGCATGTTCGTGGTCATGGTGGTGAATAATATGTTTACGTTCTTCTCCATAAAGTTTGTCGATGTAGTTTCCGGAAATGAATTCTTTAGGGGTAACATGGCAAACCATCCGTTTATCGATGCAGATAATCCGACTGACTTCTTTGACAATAACGTCGGTATCATGGGAAACGATGATCAGGGTAATACCGAGATCTTTGTTTAAAGTGGTGAGAAGTGAATAGAAATCTTTTTGAGCAGTAGGATCAATGCCGACGGTAGGTTCATCTAGGATCAGTAATTCCGGCCTACCAGCAAGAGCTTTAGCAATGAAGACGCGTTGCTGTTGCCCACCGGAAAGTTCGGTAATCAGGCGATCTTTATATTTTTCCATGTCGACTTGTTTTAGGGCTTCGAGGGTAGCGGTATTTGACTGAGAGTTAAGAGAGACGACTTCTTTTACGGTGATCGGGAATTTGGTGTCCATTTGTGTGGCTTTTTGTGGAACGAATCCGATCTTTTTCCATTGATTAAATTGTTTTATCGATTGTCCGAGCAGTTCAATTCTGCCCTCTCCCGGATCAAGTAAACCTAAAATTAATTTAAGTAAGGTGGTCTTACCTGAACCATTGGGGCCTAAGATACCAAGGTACTCCCCTTTCTCAACACAGAAATCGATATTTTCCAGGACCTTTACCTGACCATAGGAAAAATGAAGATCATGGATACAAAGCAAATGATGGTCTAAATGATTTTCTAAAGTGCCGGACATTGAAGTGCTGTTGAAAGGTTCTTAATGTTTTGTTGTTGGATCGTAAAGTAGTTTTGAC
>DASVZW010000010.1:0-10067 GCA_036391475.1 Patescibacteria group bacterium
TTGAAGGAGGTGGTCATCGTAAATAAAGCAAGAATTACCCAAACACCATAAAACAAAAAACTCCTCATTACCAGTTCTCTCTGTTCCTTTCTTTCGTTAACCAGCATCGACACCGCCTCATACACTTTCCCGTGTTTAAAAAGATCATTTACTTTCATACTTAATGATTCGGTTGGATGAGTCCCAAGACTGTATACAAATCTGTCAAGGAATATGAACAAAAAACCTACCACCAACCCCAAACCCCACCACATTAAGGATAAGTCAAAACTGATATTTCTAAGCAATAGTTTCCATCCGATCAATAGCACAGCTACCCCGAACAACACTATTTCATGCCAAACAAGCTTATTTTTCATCTGCTTTAATATTACCTTAATCTCATTTCCATTTCTCTATTTGACTTTGCGGTAATTTCAATTTTTTTGGAGTGACGACCAACAAAACTACCGAAATAACTACCACAAAAATACCAATGTACATCATTGCCCCAGCCTCACCGGTTCTACTGGCTATCAGACCGGCTATCACCGGCCCGGTGATATAGGACAAGTTTACTGTTGAACTCGACATTCCCAGCATGTGCTTTTGCTCTCTCCCCATTCTGTTGGCAATATCACTATAGACAGCATCGACCATCGGCCAGGCTACAGAGGTAGTCACCCCTATCAGGAAGGCAAAAAACACCAACCAAAAGACTGAAGCACTCAGCCCCAGTGCCACCGTACATAAACCGGTCAATAACATAAATATTTCTGCCAACTTTTTTTTGCCCTTAAAGATCTTCATTTTCGCCACCACAAAACCAACAAAAATAGATGGCACTATATAAGCCGGTACGAATAAGCCGGCCAACCAATTCATTTTTACTAACTTGTCCGAGAGCACTACTCCTGTTGTCCAAAATGCCGCATCAATAATTCCCAAAGTCAAACTTACCAACAAAATTGGCCATACATGTTCAAATAAAATTATCCAGTAATCAACCTCTTCAATGATATTGAATTTTTCTATTTCAACCTCCTCTCTTTCGACTTTGCCATTTTTCATTCCCATGAACAACCAGATCAAGTAAGCCACTAAACCAAAAAGCACATAAACGAAAATTATTACCGAATTACCCTTCCAAGCAAATAACCAGCTACCAATTAAAGGCCCCAAACTATAGGCAATGCTCTTAAATACTCCGATTATTGACCATACCCCTGATCTCGAAGCTATTGGTGCCGCTTTCACCACAAATTGTGATGTGCCAAAATATAGAAACTCATAATATATTCCCCAAGTGCCCATGGCTAGGAGGAAGATCGCCGGTGTGACAAATGAAGTCGTCCATAAAAGTATTCCCGCAGTAATAAAAACTGCCGAAACGGCCAACACTATCATTTTCCGGTAAGATACCGATTTGAATAATTGGGGAAATATCAGGTCGGCTCCAAACCCCACGATTGAGGAAAAAGACATCATCAGTCCCATAGCCAAAGACCCACCGAGAGTGTTTTGCATGTAAACTGGGATCCAGTCACTCAGAATGGCGTCACCCAAATACAAAAAGAACACCACCGCCAAAAGACCTGCCACTTTACTCCATATTGATTCTCCACCTTCTTTGATCCGAATTCCTCTCATTAATTCATCTTAACAAAAACTGGACCTATTTCTCGTTCTTTTGTTGCTTCAATTGTTTAAGCTTCCACATAAATAACCTGGCCTTACTTGTTGGCTTATTGGCTCCCAAAACGAACAATCTGGCTTGTTCAATTAAAGGTCTGGGGTCGGTTTTTGCGATCCTCATATAAATCGGGGTATGAGCTACATCATCCAATTCCACTGCCAATCGATAAGCATAATCTTGGAACTCTCTACTGATCCTCCTTTGTTTTGTCTCATCCAACTCGTACTTATCAAGTACATTTATGATTGATTTAAATCCTGGTTTATCCATACCTACCAAATTTATTTATTACCAGCCAAACATCGACAAAAGTTCGTTTAAAGCTTTTTCGATTGTTGTTTCCATTAGCTCCTTTTCACCCAAGCTCAACTTTGCAAGAACATAATCGGCACCACTACCATAAAAAAGATTAGATTGTCTGTTGTCTACACCAATTCTGATTCTTAAAAAATCTTTATTCCCCAAGGTTTGTTCTACCGAACTAAGTCCGTTATGAATCTTTGGACCTATTCCTTTCTGGATCTTATATTCACCCATTCTTATATCCAGATCATCATGAATTACTACTAAATCTCCCAACTCTAGTTTGTAGTAATCCATTATTTTCCTTACGGCCCTACCGGAATTATTCATAAAAGTCTGAGGCTTTACCAAAATTACATTCTTAAGTTTGACCATTTCGGATTCAAACTTTTTATCAGTTGAGATTTTTTTCCCGTTCCCGAGCCTTTCAAATAATCTGTCTATCGCCATAAACCCCGCGTTATGTCTTGTTTCTTTATATTCGTCGCCTTTATTACCTAATCCGACTATTAATTTCATCAAAACTATTCTAACAGATATGGTTTACCCATAATCTGAAATATGTATAATCTAAGCATGGTCCAACCAAGACAACCATTCTTTTCTATCATCATTCCTGTTCTAAACGAAGAAAAGTGCCTTCCTCAACTTCTAAAAGATCTTATCCACCAAACCATTACCGACTACGAAGTCATTGTCGTTGACGGCCATTCGGAAGACAAGACGGTAGAAAAGGCTAACGAGCTAAAAAGCCAGCTTCCCTCACTTACCGTTCTCAACAGCAAGATCAGAAACGTTTCGGTACAAAGGAATATGGGAGCGGAAGCAGCCAAAGGCAAGTATCTTTTATTTAACGATGCCGATAATGGTCTTCCCAATTATTATCTGGAAGGCATTCGCTACCAGCTAAGAGTAAAACCTGTAGATACATTTACCGTATGGTGCATGGCCGACTCTGATATTACTTCCGACAAAACCATTGCCACCTATCTAAACCTCATGGTGGAAACTGCTTACCAAATTGGCAACCCGGCCGCTTTTGGTGCCATGATTGGCTGTAAAAGAAGTCTTTTTGGGAAAACCGGCGGCTTTAACCCTGAGGTTGGTTTCGCTGAAGATACCGAATTTGTCAGACAAGCATATAAAAAGGGCTTCTCTTTTACTGTTTTCCACGATCCCCGATACGTATATTCGCTAAGAAGGTTTAGAAAAATGGGTAAGCTCAAACTCATTCAAAAATATGCTGTTTTAAATCTAAAATATTTAACCAAAAGAAAAGTGGATCAGAAAAAAGAGTATCCCATGGGTGGAGCGGTCTTTAGTGGAGACGACAAGACCAAAAACATCATCGAAAAAGTTGGTTCTTTTACAACTTTACGCAAAAAACCAAAGATTCTTGATAAGATCAGCGCCCTTCTCAGTTTGGAAGAAAAATAGTTTACCTTGCAGTCAAAAGCATCAGACCTGCAAACATCATATACACCCCAACCAATACCACTCCCTCCCATCTGGATAGTTTTCTTTTGGACTTGGAAAATAACCAGAATAGACCTAGCGTAATCACCGTAAATAATCCAGTTAAACCGGAGGCCAATGTTTCGTTGGTCGATATCGGTCTGATTATCGCCAAGACTCCAATCACTAAAGTCGAATTTATCACTACACTTCCAAGAAGTTTTTCTACTACCAGCAGGCTTGTAAACTTTTTGTCCGATTCAATCCCCCCAAAAATCTCCGGCAGTGTGGTTCCCAATGACAGAAAAATTATCCCGGCCCAAAAGTCGCTTACCTTTAGATCAATAGCGATGCTCCCCACTAGTCGGACCAAAAACAACGCCGACACCAAAATTGTAGCTAAACCCAAAACCAGCATAACTAATGATGACGAAACCGGAGTCATTATTTCTTCCTTTGATACTTTTTCAAGCCTCTTCAAATTCTTTTTCTGCTTAACAATAATTCCGTTTGTCTTTACCACATAATTTAGATACAACAAATAACCCAACAAGAGGATCAGTCCATCCAACCTACTAAGACCTCCATCTAACATCAGCATATAAGGAAGAATTATGGCTCCCAGTGTCACCCACAAAGATCCTCTAACATATTCACCGACTATAGGGACAACTCCGGCGACGATGACCGCTATTCCTACCACTAGTCCTAGATTTGCCAAATTCGCTCCATATACATTACCGAGCGCGATCAGCGGTTTATTTTCAAAGCCGGCACTTAAAGCTATTCCTATTTCGGGTAATGCCGCCGACAAACCTATTAAAATTGTCGAAAAAAACAATTTATTCAGAGAATATTTTTTAGCCAGATGTTCAATCGCATCCATTGCCACTCCTGAAGCCAAAACCATTACCAAAACAAAGAAAACTCCCAATATTAAATATCCCAACATAAGTTAATTAAACCACAAACAGCACTTTAAGATGTTTTTCTTTTTTTCTTGATCAATTCGGAAACAATCGGAACTAGCGATATCAAAACGATAATTACGATTACAAATTCAAAGTTATGTTTTACAAAAGGGATATTCCCGAACAATAAACCTCCAAAAAGAAACAGGCTTACCCACAATGTTCCACCCACTGCGTTATAGACAATAAAATTTCCATAGTGCATTTTACTTACACCGGCCACAAATGGAGCGAATGTCCTAACAATTGGTACGAAACGGGCTAATACTATCGCCTTACCACCATGCTTGGCATAAAACTTTTCTGCTTCTTCCAAATATTCTTTCTTAAATAACTTGTTTTTCTCAAAAACTTTTGGACCCAATACATGACCGATCCAGTAATTTGCCGTATCTCCACCAATAGCTGCTAAAAGCATCAGTCCATATAAAAACCAGATATTAAATGATCCCAGAGAAGACAACGCACCGGCAGCGAAAAGCAATGAATCCCCCGGCAAAAATGGTGTAACTACAAATCCGGTCTCCATAAAGATCACCAAAAAAAGAATTCCATAGGTTAAAACACCATAAGTCGAAATTATTGACGCCAAGTTTTTATCTACATGTAGGAACAAGTCTATCAATGTCTTCAAGATATTCATTTCTTTATTCTATCTCAAACCTTAGATAGTTTAGCTATCGTTTCTACTTCCTTCCAAGTAGTTGCTTGAGCCGGGCTCTTATCATCTCTAAACTTGACCAACCTTGGAAATCTTAGAGCCACCCCCGCTGCATGGGTTGGACTTTTTGTTATTTCGTCGGCGGCTACCTCCACCACTACCGATGGCTCCACCCATACATCAGCGGTCAACGTCCCTTCAACCGAATAATTCTTCGGGCGTTCCATTACTACATGGTCATCTAATTCTTTTTTTAATTGTTTAAACTCCTTGTCGGTCAACCCGGTGCCTATTTTTGCTAAAGACACCCATTTACCTTCTTTTTCTAAACCTACCAAAAAGGCTCCGATACCAAACGCCGCTCGTTTTCCTCGGCCATAATAATATCCTAATACTACTAAATCCATCGTGTCCGATAATTTACCCGTTGTCCCTTCTGCTTCTTTTATTTTTACCCAATTCCAGCCTTGTCTTCCTGGTAAATATTCTCCATTCCACATTTTTACTACAGCCCCTTCGAAGCCTTCTTTTAGGTATTTCTCATGTAGCTCTTTAACATCTAAAGCCTTGTTGGCTCGAACATACTCGTCAGGGACTATCACTTCATTTTTCTTGATCGTCTCTGATAGGATTTTTCTTCTTTCAAAGTAGGGCTTATTGATTAGATCCTCTCCATCCTTGGATAAAATATCGAAAAGGAAGAACCTTAGAGGCACACTTTCTGCTGTTTCCGCCACATCATGTTTCCTTTTCCTTGTAATTGTTATTTGAAACGACAGAACTTTCCCGGTCTTTTTGTCTATTCCCACAGCTTCACAATCCAAAATGACACTTTTCCCATTTACCCAGTCACCCATATTTTTTAATTCAGGAAACATCCAACTGGTTTCTTCCAAATTCCTAGTGTAAGTCCTTACCACATTCTTTGATCTATCAAAGTGTATCTGGACCCTTGTTCCGTCGTATTTTCTTTCAACTGCCACATCTTTCATCTTTGATACTATCTCTTCGCTGGAATTTAATCTTTGGCACAATGCGGGCACCACAGGAACTCCGGTTTTTACCTTTATATTCTTTAAACCGCCAAATCCCTTGCTTTTAACTACGGCCGCGATTATTCCTGGGTTTGGATATATTTGATATACGGTATCCAATTCTTTCCTTTTTTCTTTACCTCCACTTTCTATCTTAGAAAGGGCATCAAATATCGTTTTTTCCGAAAAACCTAGTCTCAATCTTCCCAGTACGATTCTTACTAAATATTTTCTTTCTTCTGCACTTATTGAACACAATAACGATCTTAAACTTATTACTTTTCTTTCTTGACTACCTTGTCCGGAATCTTTAGCAATTTCCATCAAATGATCGAAGATTTCGACCACACTATAACTTTTTATCTTTGTTTCATCAAACCTTATTTCCCTTGCCAGCTCCCCCAGATCTCCTTTCTTTTTGTACATTTTCTCCACTTCCGATACATTTCTTCCACTGCCTTCAGCTACTGCCCTAATGACCATCTTCACTGCCATCCCAAAATCTACCTTATCGAAATCCGGCCCTAGCTGTCCCAAGACCAAATAGATTCCTTTTTCCACTTCGTCATCGTCCATTTCCTTAATTAACTTCGATAAGGTATCCGTAATGGCTAATCTGGAGCTAATACTTTCCAACTCACCCAAATACTGTACAAACTTCAAATATTTCATTTACTGAAATTATAATCTATCTTCTAAAGCCTCTACTTTTCCCCAAAATATAAGTTGCTCCTTTTGTTTTTCCCTTTTTCTTGATCATTTTTTTCTCTATCAAGTCCTTAAGGTCTCTCAAAATTGTGTCATCGGAAATAGCTGGCAGTATTGACCTGATTTCCTTTATCGTCGTTTCTCCTCTTAAAGTTAGATCTTCCATGATTGCAATTTGCCGTTCGGTAAGTGGCATTACTTTTCCATTTTCCGACCTAAAAGCTGGCGTCTCACCGATCAACATCATCAACTTACCTTTTGTGTCCGTAGCTACCTGGCTTATACTTTTGAGAAAGTACTCCAACCATTCACTCAGATCTTCCTCCTTCTTTTCAGGGGTTGATAAATACATCCAAAAAATCTCTCTGTTCCTCAGTAAAGCCTCTTCAAAAGACAAAAATTGTTTGAATGAGTAACCGAAACTATCCATCACCAAAGAACAAAACATTACTCCGGTAATTAAATTACCGTCTTCGAAAGGACTCATTCTCATTAACTCATAAAGACTAATTCCGGCTTTGATCAATGGATGCATCTCCTCCTTGGTGCTTAAAAACCATCTAAAAAAATCTTCCATCTGATAAGAAATTTCTACTGCCGGAATAGTGGAAAGTTTTCCGCCCGCTTCGAAAGCAGTATCCTCCATCCTATACAAACCCAATTTCTGAGGAGGGGTAGTTTTCTCCAGCAACAAAGAATTCATTTGAATTAGATCCTTTTCACCGAAACCGGTTTGCTTGAATTTTGCCTCCAGGTAGGCCAATTGATCTTTGAACCTGTTTGCGTTCAACCAATTTAGGACTAGCTGTATGTCTCTTTCTTTTGCGACCACACCGGCTCTTAGTGCTACCTCATCCGCCTTCTCATCTCTTCCCGGATCATAAGTTACGATTTTGGAAATATCCGAGGAACTTAGATCAACTCCAATAAAATGCAGGCTAAAATATATTTTTTTTGCCAACGCCTCATTTTTTAATCTCAATTCCCATTCAGTCGCCACGGGAACCAGATCGGCTACGGTCTTATCCGACTCAATTTCCAATAGATAGGATAAAATTTTTGGCGTAATAATATACTTCGGCTCAAACATCTAATTCAATTTACGCTATTTGTGCGGAAATCACAAGCTGGACATTGTCTCTTGATAGACCTCGGGAACCATGTCTACCAGATCGTCTGCATTAAACATTAGCCCTTTTTTCAATGCCAATTTTTCAGCTGCTTTTTTTATCAAGAATGAAGCTGCCGAAACTGAAAATAAACCGTCATTTTTTGCTAAAAATCCCAAGGTCAGACCTGCAATTATGTCTCCAACTCCTCCGGTAACTAGGCCATCATTACCTCCTTCAATTCTTATTACCTCAACTCCATCGCTTGCGATCGACACCGCATCCTTGGTCAGGATGACAATTCCATATTTTTTGGCCAATCTAAATATTTGTTCCGCTCTTTTTTCAAGGTCCGGCTCTTCATTTTCTCTAAATAGCATTTCAAACTCTTTCTTGTTAGGCGTTACTACTGCTCCTTTTGGCAATTCTTCAACATTTATCACCTGCAGGCTACCTCCATCAACGATCCATTTTTTATCTGGGAATTTTTTAAACAGATTGATCGTCATGTTTCTAGTCTTCATTCCCTCCTCGTCACAAACTGTCTCCTTAGCTTTTATATGACTTCTCATTAGTCCCGGGCCAATTAATACCGCGTCTGACTTTTCAATATAACTATCCACATCGTCTCTCGGCACCCACACGAAACTTCCCAGAGCACTTTTAATCAGATTTACAAACTCCTTGTCCTCCTCGGGTGATGCGAAATAGGTCATGCTTACCAACCTCGAAGCCCCTTTAAGGGCCAAAATCGGAGCGCCATGAAACAATCTACTTCCCCCAATTATGGTTACTTGTCCCGAAGAAAATTTATTATTAATTTCTATCAAGGATTTGCTTTCCTTGAAGTCACTGGCTTTAAATATGTTGGTTTCCATTCTTCTATGATACCTCAGGATATAATCAAACTATGCCAAAAAAACAAATTACCAAACTTTCTAAGCATATTGCTACCCAAACCCTCACTCTTATTATCTCCTCCCTGGGTCTTGTCGCCGCTCTTGCTTGGAATGAAGCTATAAAACAATACGTCGCCCTCTATATACAACCATATTTCTTTAAAGGTTCAGGAGTTCTCTCTATGTTCATTTATGCATTGGCTATAACTATCATTACCATTTTGGTTACACTCCAACTCAACCATATTTCTGAAAAGGTTACTAAGGAAGATTAAATACTTTTGCTTTACTAAACATCGGTAAGTCTCTTTCGTCGGCGGTCGTCACCACCACTTGCCTACCGGCCATTACTCTCAAAACTTCTTGTTTATGTTCTTCGTCCAGTTCGGAAAATATGTCATCCAGCAACAATACTGCCCTCTTCTTTGTCCGGTCTTCCAAAAAATAGATCTCTCCCATTTTTAGTGCTAACACGGCCATCCTTTGCTCGCCTCTCGATCCATAAACCGACAAATTTCTTTCACCATCTTTAATAAGAAGTTCATCTTTGTGAGGTCCCACCAAGGTGTATCCTAGTGCCGTCTCGGCGTCTTTATACTGTGCCAACCTTGATTCACTTATTGGACTATCATCGTAACTGATCTTCAATTTATTAAATAAATCGCTTTTGGCAAATAATGCATTTATGTAATCGATTAGTTCCCGTCTTTTATCTTGAATTATCTGTCCATGCTTTATCAAAAGACCATCCCAAAAAGTTAGTGAGTATCTTGAAGCAGCCCCTTCGCGGATCGCATCCAATATCTTATTTCTTCTTTTTAGTGCCTGTTCATATGTCGACAAACTATTATCATAGATCTTATCGGTTTGAATCATTACCCTATCCAAAAATTTTCTTCTGATATCGGGAGAACCGGAAATAAGCTCTACGTCTTCCGGTCTGAATAGAACCAGCGGCATAATTCCGATGAGGTCTTTTCTTCTTTTTGAAACACCATCGATCAGATATTTCCTTTTATTTACTGTCCTTCCCATTACCGTACCTCCATTGACTAGTACCTCCAATTGAATTTCATCCTCTTTCTCATCCATGATTTTTCCTTCAACTCTACCTAGTTCCTGACCAAATCTGACCATTTCTTCCGTCCGTTTTGCCCGGAAACTATCTCCAACGCCTAATAGATAAATAGCTTCCAGCAAATTTGTTTTACCGATCGCATTTTGACCAAAAACCAAGTTAGTAGTTTCCGAA
>DASVZW010000011.1:0-9408 GCA_036391475.1 Patescibacteria group bacterium
GACACCGATGGATCTTAGGGTTTCGTTGATGTTGTCAACGAGGTCGGACTGAGGTTGATTGATGGAACCGAGAGCCAGGTGGATGATAGGGAATTTACCTTCGGTCTTGTAAGGTAAGGTTCCTCCAGCAGCCAACTCGGCAGCACGTTTTTCGGGATCGGGAGTAATGGTGCCGTTTCTTGGATTAGGCATGATGCCTTTGGGACCCAAGACTTTAGCAAATTTGGCCAATTTAGGCATGTCGGCGGGGGTGGCCAAAAGCATGTCGAAATCTATAGCATTGTTTTGGATCTTGCTGGCGATCTCGTCAGAGAAAATAGCGATCTTAACTTCTTTCCCGGTGGAGTGTGGAAGTTTTATTTCGCCACGAATGCCGGTATCGCGGGTATTGATATGCAGCTCGACAGTTTTCATTTTGCCGGACTTGGTCATTTCGGAAAGTTTCTTGACGGCTTCGACAACGGTATATGTCTGATCATGATCAACCAATTTCTTCATATTGGTGTATCTAGTAGAGCGTTTCTTGGCGGGTTTGGGGGCTCTCTTTGCTTTGACTTCTTCGACTTCACCTTCAGCGGCGGCTTCTTCGGCAATGATCTCAGCAGCCTCGGGGGTGGAGACAGTAATATTCTTCAGAGTATCTTCGTTGTAAAGAACTCTAATGGAGTTGATGTCTTCTTCCTTGATGCCTTCGATGGACATGAGTTCACCGTCGGTTTTAGCGACGATCTGCTCAGGTTTGACACGAGCGGCACGCAGAGCTTCGGCAACGTGAGTGGGTAAATCGTTATAAAGGTCTTTCCAGTTTATTTTTGTAGCCATATGTTTTATTCAACGATGTTAATACCCATGGACTTGGCAGTACCTTTGACCATCTCGATAGCGGAAGAGAGGTTGGTGGTGTTCATGTCAGCCATTTTTTTCTCGGCGATAGCTTTGATCTGTTCGGAGTTGATCGAGCCAACTTTTTTCTTGTTGGGTTCACCGGAACCTTGTTTAAGGTTGAGGGCTTGTTTGATAAGAGCGGAAACCGGAGGGGTTTTGAGTTCGAACTTGAAAGATCTGTCCTCAAAAATAGTAACCAATGCAGGTATGATCTGACCACGCATTTCAGCGGTCTTGGCGTTGTACTGGGTAATGAATTCCATGATGTTGACACCATGTTGTCCAAGAGCAGGTCCTACCGGAGGAGCTGGATTGGCGGAGCCGGCCGGAAGATTTAACTTCAGGATGGCCTTGATTTTTTTAGCCATAAAAGGTTTATATATTTAATATTTAGCTTACAAAAAAAGAAAAAGTGACTGAATTTGATGTACTAGTTAGTAGAATGATTCAGTGCGCTGTACCTTTTGGTAAGCTCCCTCAACTTGGTCGAGGTAGCGATATTTTAGCATAAAAAATCCCGCCGAGGTGGCGGGATCTGAAAATCAGAACAGAAGTGGTAGATGCAGTAGAACGGGCAGAATGCAGATGAAGTTGAGAGAAGCAAGGGCGAAGAACATAGTAAAGGTCAAAGCTCTCTCGGTATCGGTCATGGGAGTGGATTGGCTTTTCGAAGGGATGAGCTTGGTAGCTACCCCCAAGACGGACAAAACGATGAGGATGATCAGATATGTTTGGCTGATCTGGCCTTTGTCGGCGAAGAAAAAGAAAAGCGAGATGGCGCTAACTAACATGAAGTAGAAAGACAAAATGCCTTTTAGCCACCAATTTTTCATGCCCTGGAGGATAGCTGATGAAATTCGGCTTCCATCAAGGGGGCCGATCGGAGCCATATTCAGGACGATCAACATCAGGTTGATGGTGACCAATTGGTTTCCTAAACTGGCCAGATTTGGTTGGTTGAGAAGAAAGATACCAATCACTAACAGGATGGCGTTGGTCAACGGACCGGCCAAAGCAATACTTGCTTGCTTGTAAACAGGTAAGGCCAAAAATTTCGGTTGGTCGGAAGGGATAACCCCGGCAGCAAGGAAGGGAATAAAGATCATGTTGAATTTCATTCCGGTGCTGCGGACCATCACACCGTGAGCCAGTTCGTGAAGAATGATGCTGAGAGAGAGGGCGATGACCCAGTCCAACCCCTTATCCAAAAGGAACAGGGCTCCGATGAAAAGCGCCATACTGACTGGAGTGATTATCGACCACTTGTTGATTTTCAAGGTTCACCTCTTAAAGGGAATAGACGCGGATACAGTGACCTGTAATATACCAAATTAAGTACTATAAGTAAAGGGAGAGAGAACTAGGGGGTTTTTGGAAGAGGAATTTGAGTAGGAACCGGACAGGCGCCCTTGGTGAAGGCGGTTTGGCCATCGAGGTTGGCCTCACAAGGATTGGGGTACGTCTTATCGTTCAGCCCACAAACAGGCTGGTAGGTTTGGGTACAGATGATCTCAGGGCTCGGAGGAATTGTGGGGGCTGATGGGGTAATGACGGCAGCCGGTTCGGAGGCACGGCTACGAACATCGGTGTTGGATCTTTGAAGATAAATTATGCCGGCAACCAAGCCGATAAGAACAAGGAGAATAGGAAAGGCCAACCAGAGTGATTCTTCGGCAGAGTATGGCTTCATGTAGCTTAAATATGGCAGATTACTAAATGACAGTCAAGTAAGCTAGCGGCTGGCAATGGTGATGAGCAGCAAAGAAAGGACAGCCAGAATAAGCAGATATGAGGCACCAAATATGGTTCGAGTCATGTGAGGGGCCTTGACGGTAACTTTTTTGACGGCAACGGTCTTTTTGGTCACTTTTCTGGAGGATTTTTTGGTTTTGGGCATAAATTAACTATGACAGTCATCAAATAATATGTCAACAACATCGATGAAATTTTGTTGACAATATCCTATAGATATGATAATATTTGGTCATAAGTAAACCTTGAAAAACCTGTGGAGGCACTGTGAAGATCTCTTTTGGTTACCTTTGTGGAATGGCCTATTTCATGGCCGGTCTGTATTTCATTACCTCAGCCTTTTCTCCGGTCTTTTGCATTGTGTACGGGGTCCTGGGAATGCTGATGTTGATCCTTCAGAACCTCAAGAACAAGACAAAGATCGGCGAAGTGTTGGCCAATCTACTGTCGTTGGTCTGGCTGATACCTTTCCCGGTACTGTTTTCGATTTCGATTTTCCGTATCGAGAACTGGGCAATGGGATTGCTATCAATTTTGGTCAACGTTGGAATGATAGTGATGCTTTTCAAAGCAGCCAATGAACATATGAAACAAGAAACAGTGAAGGGTTAAAAAATAAGCCTGGGGGAACCCAGGCTTTTTTGCAACAAAAAACCCGCCTTTTGGCGGGTGTAACTTATTTAGAATAAATATAAACTGCTTGAGGGATGGGACGGTCGCTTTTGATCAATGGAACCATCTTACCCTCGGTTTTGCATGTTAGTTGCGATGACGTACCTCCATCCAACATCATCATTTTGTCCACTCCGAGAGATCTGAGGATGTCGGCGGCATTTTTTTGAGTGGCGTTCTCCACTACCAAAACATACAGAAGATAATTGTTTTTAATGCCGACAAAAGTTCTTCCGGTTACCCTCTTTGGTTCTTTATTGGCTTCAACCGTGAGGCCTGTCAGAATGTCCGGAGCGGAAGCGCCTTCGAAAGATAACTTATCTGTCAGGGGCTTTATGTCTGCTGTGCCGGGCCAGATCTGAAGCATTAATTTTTCTCCCGGGTGAGCGATCGAGTCGGTTTCCCAACCATAAGTAATAATGTTCCCATCTACTTTTAGCGGATGCGCCAAATGCGTAGGGTAGTCAACCATCTTAAAAAAAGAACCATTGAAGGCACAAGCGACTGATAAGTCCCGATGATCCGCTTTTGAGAGATAACTTTCCAACGGAGCGCTTTTAAGAAAGGCATCAGGACCTTCGAAAATTCCGGGTATGGTTTTGCCGGTCAGATTACCGTACAAAAGCTCGATTCCGGTTTTGGTGAGGTCGGCAATAAGCAGATAAGAGCCGTGCCCTTGGTAGATGGAGAGACCGGTTTGTTTTGTATAGGGAGTAAAGCCGGTGGGATTTGGGTCTTTCACTGTGGCAACCGATATTGATGTAGGCTCAGCAGTTGGGGGTGCTTGATCGATGATGTATTCGGTTTGAGTTGACTTAAGCCTTTTTTCTTCCCGGGGATCCACGACGAAGTCGGTTTTGGAGAGAATTTTGGGCCGATAAATGAGCAAAACTACACCGAGAACTATTACAGCTACCGTTATTGAAAAACTAATTTTCTTCATGAGAGAACCTCTTTGACTTGCAGTTTAAGGTGCCAGAATATATGGCGGATTTTACCTTATGAAAGAGATGGAAACAAGTTTTGAGCGGTAGATCAGATCTTAGCGACTTGAAGGAAGTCGAGTTCGACCGGAGTTTCGCGGCCAAAGATGGAGACTAAGACGGTGACTTTGCCCTTGGCTTCATCAATGGAAGAAACAGTGCCGAGTAGATCGGTGAAAGGTCCTTCAATGATGCGGACGGCTTCACCAAGGGTGAAGGCGGCTTGGAATTTGGGTGCGGTCTGTTTTCCGAAGGCGGTGATGGCCAAGACTTCGTTTTCGGGAAGTGGAGTGGGTTGATCGGCGGTGCCGACAAAACCGGTCACTCCTTGAGTGGTACGGACTGCCAACCAAGAGTCGTCGGTGACGATCATTCTAACCAGGATATATCCGGGGAAGAGTTTCTCCTTGATGGTGGTTTTTTTGCCTTTGCTGATCTTGATCTTCTCTTGAGTAGGGATCAATACCTCAAAAACGTAAGGAGTTAGTCCCATGGCTTCGACACGGGTTTTAAGAGTGATAGCGACGCGATTTTCGTGACCGGATTGGGTGTGGACGACGTACCACTTGGCTGAAGCGGGAGCGTTGTCGGTAATGACAATATGGTTGACGTCAGGCACAGACAACTTGCTGACCTCTTTGACTTCTTGTTCGTCGACTATTTTTTTCATTTACGTTTAAGGGTTTATTAGTTTTTGGAGCAGGGAGGTGAAGACTACGTCCAAACCACCTGCGTATCCCGCGACCACAGCACTCACGATAATGACCATGATGGTCATCCTAACGGTTTCTTGATGGGATGGCCATTTAACTTGGCTCATCTCCAACCTAACCGACCGCAAGAACTCTAATGGACGAGGCATGGGGATATTTTAGCACGAAGGGGTAAAAATTTGTTATTAATAGACTGAGTTTTTTAAATGATTCCGTTTTGTCCTTATCTATTCGGGAAAACGGACGCTATTTCACCGGCGTGAAATCCGTCCTGACTTTCAGCGAAAAATTTCTTGGTTACAAGAAAACCCTGCTTTTTCGCTTTGCGCGACCTTTCCCTTTATAGATAAAGGACAACGGAGTCATACGGCCTATAGTTGACAATTTGAGGATAATGTAGTAATATAGCCACGTACTTTAATCAACCCTATCCCTTTTCCCTTGAGGCTTGCCGCCTCACACCCAGGAGGTGCTCAAATGGCTAACGACACCGTTGTTAAGGAAACCCCTGTTCAGTTCGCCGAGCGCACGCTCAAGCAGGTTGAAAACCTGCTGGCCAAGTTCCAGCGCGAGATCCCCGAGGATAACCGCAACCAGTGGTCCCAGGCTATCCTGGACTTTCAGGATGTGGGTATCACGGAAGCCAACGCGCAGGAAGCAATCGATGCCATGAAGGCCATCCGGACGAAGCTCACCCAATCCCGGGTCGAGAACATCCGGCGCCTGGTTCAAAACTCTCTGGACCGGTGGGCCAACAACAAACTGGCCGAGCGCTTCATCCTGACCGATGCCTATACCCAGGCCAACAAGTGGCTCGAAGGTGTGGCGCTTGACGCTGATGTCCGCACGGTTCTGGATTGGATCCAGAACGGATGGGACCTGCTCAAGGTCTCGCTCAACGCTCCCTGGGGCACCTGCAAATGCGGCAACCGCCTGGTTCCTATCCAGGTGAAGACGCGCGAAGGTATGGCCTGGAAGGTTTTCGATCTTTGCTCCTCGTGCTATCACGCCGAGCGCGATTCCGAGACCAACCTGGCACTGTCCACCACGGGTCAGCACCACAAGGTGTCCAAGCCAGGGTCGGCCTCCCGCCGGCACGCCGCCCGCGGTATCCCGCCCAAGGCCCACACCGAAGTGCAGCCCGATGGGCAGAAGAAGCGCTCGAAGCGCGAAAAGACCGCCTAACCGGGAAACCGGAAACAAGTATCCCCACCAGAAATGGTGGGGATTTTTTTGGGAAAATTTTGATTTGACGGAGTATAGACCGACCAATTATGATTAACTTGGCCCTGGTAAAGGCCAATGGGTTGGGAGGTTTTTCCTCCACAAGCACTTTTTTAGGGAGACGGAGTGTAGAGCGATCTTGTTCGTTTTACCAGTCTACCCGTCCTGGAGATTCCGGGGAAAGATCCCAGTCCGGCTATATTCCGGGGCCAAGCCAAAAAATGGCGCCTATACTAGGCGCCTTTGGCTTTTACTTATTTTCAAATTAGGGCTTTTCAGATCGGCTATTGCTGGTTAGAATAGCTCAAGATGAAGATTGAAATCGATCCAAGATTTCCAAATGATGATGGGAAAAAACAAAGGGCATGGGTAAAAGGAGCAGAAATAAGAGGCGACACAGCGAGTGAAAGGGTCTTGAGGGTATTGGAAGAAAGAAGTTTTCTAGATGGAAAAATCGAAGTGACCGAGAAAAACAGTCAGGAGGACATGGTAGGTTATGACATGTTTATACCTATGAGAGAAAGTTTGTTGAATATTCTTTCGATAAGGGGCAAAAGAAAAGGAGTCCCGGTCCAAGTCAAGTCAAGTGATCATGCGGTGAGACAGTTCTTAAATACACATGGAATATATAAACAAGAAAGACTTGTTTTTAGAAACGGTGAGTATATTTTTACTTTTAACGGTCAGTATGCAAGCGATCTGATCGTGGCCGATATGGTTGGCCAAATGTTGGTATTAGCCAGCGGAAAAATGGATGAACCGGCTTTCTTAACGTATCTAGCCGAAGTGGAAGAAGATAAAGCGGCCGTAGAAAGATGGATCGAAAATAGAGAAATAATTTTAGATAGCTGGTGGTATAAGGAATTGCTGGTGGGGTAGAATAAGGGCGATGGAGATACTGGAAGTGTTGCCAAATCAAGTAAAAGAAGTTATTGAGGAAGCCGTTAGAGTGTTAAACAACGGTGGTCTGATCGTATATCCTACCGAAACTTGTTATGGTTTGGGGGTAGATGCCACGAACGATCAAGCCGTCGATAAATTATGGAATTTTAAGGGTGAAAGAGGTGATAAACCGGTATTAATTGCGGTCAGTAGTGTAAAAATGGCGGAAGAAAATGCAGAAATAAATTATTTGGCTAATAAAATTACTCAAAAATATTGGCCCGGTCCTGTGTCTATTGTGGCTTTGAGTAAAAATAAAGTTTCAAAAAAAGTGCAGGGTGGAAAAGAAACTGTTGGTCTTAGGATGCCAAATCAACCACTAGTGCTCTCCATGATCAAGAAGCTGGATAAACCGATAACTTCGACCTCGGCCAACATTTCCGGAGGTAGCAACCCTTATTCATTGGAACAGTTTTTAGCTTCAACTCCGGTTGAAAGAGTGGCTTTGGTAGATTTATTTATAGATGGAGGCGTAATCCCCGAAAGATTTCCCTCGACCTTGGTTGATACCACAGGCAAAGAAGTAGCTGTACTAAGACAAGGGGAGATCGAGGTTACTATTTGATATATTGGACTAGTGGAAGTCCAAGAATTTAACCCGATCTATGAACAGCAGGAGAAAAAGAAAATTTTTGAAGGCGTTCCTTGTGAGATCAGAAGCGAAGTAAAAAAAGTAACTATAGAAGGAATAGAACATAGGGCAAAGGTAATCGTAGTGGATTTTAGAGCGGAGAAAAAAGAGAATGGAGGGGTACACGACAGGGTTGTGGTCCATGTTCATGGTATTGGTAATAGCAGCAAGCTGTTCAACGAAGCAGCCGACAGAGGAGATTTTTCAGGTTCCGAAAACACTTTGGAGTATCAAGCGATTAAGGAAGCTAAAGAAAGCCGGGGTATTTATATTCAAAATCAATTGTTGGAGTTGCCGGCAGTAGAGGAAGTACCAAGTTTCAAAGAAGACGCCAGAGTTCATTTGGCCTTTTTGGAGCAAGAAGGAATCAAACTTATACAGTCCGACGTAACTATAAACGGCTATTCCGAGGGAGCTGGAGTAGCAAAGTATTTAGCTAAGCTGGTAGAGGAAAAACAGACTGATGAAACCGAATACTCAGATAAGCTAAGATTATTTTCTTTGACCGGTATTGTTCCGGTGGCGGAAATCCATAAGAATTTTTCCGATCATGTTTGGAGCCAGGTAATAATGGCTGAAGCGGCGAGAAGAATAAATGAAGTTTTCCCGGAATGGAATAAATTGGAAAAACAAATCGCTACCTCCAAGGATCAAATGATAGCGATCGCCGAAATATTAAGAGAAATAACTATTGGAGAAAGAAAAGATCAAGCCAGAGCACAATTAAAAGAAGCTCTGAAAGGTAACTTGGATATATTGATGGATGTCGGTAGGAGATTTGCCGGAGATCTTAAGCATGGACCGAGACATCTGCGCAAATTTTTTGACCGGGAAATAGTGTCTCTGGATGACAGATGGTCGATAGATATGCGACTTCCATATAAAGATGGGGTTTATCCTTTGGGTACCTGGCTTGAAAGTATGGGATTGACCACCGACCGGGATTTTGATCTTATCGATCAAGTATCGTTTATGAAGGAAATCATTGCTAACCAAGTCTTTGAAAAAGTGAGCCAGATAACACTGGAGGTATTTGGAGGCCCGTGGTACGACTCGGTCAATTATCACACCGGACCGACCGATAAGCCTGAACTGTTTTACAGAGGAGAGGGTGTAAAGAGAGTAACTTATGTGAAGGGGAACAGAGAAGAAATGCCGGTTGGGGTGGAAGAATTGATGGCCGACATGGCAATCTAAAAAAACCCGCCTTTGGAGGCGGGCTAGTGGGTTAGATGTCCATACGGCGGATATAGACCTTGGTGGGATTGAACTGGAGAGTCAGCTTGGAGGCCAGATTTTCCATTTCCTGAACAAAAATCGGCTCTTCGGTCACTATTGTCCAAACCGACCCGTTGGCGAAACGTGATTCGTAGTTATCGGGAAGTTTGTCGAAATAAATCGTGCCACACCAAACAGGTTCGGGCTCGGGAATTAACGAGGGGAAATAGTGTTCGAAGATATTTAGCTTTCGGGGAGTGGGAACTGGGTAGCGGTAGATGGTGTAGTAGGGACTATCGGTGACGCTATCGTGGCTCAGATAACGGCTTTCGTCATCACCAATGACGTAGCCTTCTTTAATAATCGCTGCGGCAACCTTCATGTTGAT
>DASVZW010000012.1:0-1574 GCA_036391475.1 Patescibacteria group bacterium
TTATATTAAATGATTTATTTCGGAAGGAATCAATAATGGAGGCAAAAATCTTAGGCATGTACAAATTAAGCCCATTTCCCAAAAGACTAACCACAAAAATTAATATGATCAAACCGAGATAAGGTTTCGCCAAAGAAAATATGTTTAGTGTGGCGGGCTTTGCTTTTTTATCCATAAGGTATCGAACAATATATTATATCTTTGATTGAGATAAATTACTGGTTACGAAATTGACATTTGAGGCTATATATTGTATTATAGGCTTTAAATCACCTACTACCCGCACATTAAGGAGATAGAATGGGTCAAAAACTGAAGGTCGTAATCGCCTCCGGTGGCGACGAGAAATACGCCGCGTCGAGAGACGCTTTCTTTAAAGCTTTTCCAAATGCTCAAATTGAGTTCGTAATCGTTAGTGCACCTTCGGGGATTGACGAACAACCAACAGGAACAGAAGTAACCCTTACGGGTGCTTTCAACCGGATCAAGTTTGCGATGGCCAAGGTTCCGGATGCGGACTTTTGGGTGGGAATCGAGAACGAGATAGTGCCGTTTATTTACGACGAGAATGAACATTGGTTCGATGTCGGCTGCGTGATCGTACGCCGAAAAGATGGGAAGGAAGGAATCTCAATTTCCACAGGCGTAGAGTTCCCGGCCGAAATGGTGAAGTTGGCAAAGGAAATAGGTTTTAACACGACCACAGTCGGCTCTATCATTGCCCAACTATACAACTGCAATCCGAAGGATCCGCAATTCTTTTTAACCGGAGGGCTGGTAAGCCGTGTCGAAATGCTCAAAATAGCAGTGTTGACTGCCCTTGGTGAACTTTTCCGTAAGTAATATTTATATAAGCAAGTCTTTATGACTTGCTTTTTTGTGGTTCAGAAAAGTCATTTTGTAATATATGATACCTATTTTCGAAGTCATTTGTTATGATTATTTTATGAGACCAATTTGGACCGGTGCTTTAAGTTTTGGTTTAGTGACTTTACCAGTACAACTATATAGTGCAACTGCCGGAACGGAGTTGGATCTGGACTATCTTCACAAGACCGATCTTTCGCCCATTAGATATGCAAAGGTTTGCAGGAAAGATGGCAAAGAGATACCCTATGAAGAAATTGTCAGAGGCTATGAGTATAGCGACGGTGATTATGTGGTTCTTACCGATGAGGACTTTAAAAAAGCCAATGTCAGAAAAACCCAGTTGATCGATGTGGTAAGTTTTACTCAGGAAAGTGAGATCGATCCAATCTATTCCGAAAAGCCATATTATCTGGAACCGATCGAAGGATCAGACAAAGCATACGTTATTTTGAGAGAGGCTTTAAAGAAATCAAAGAAGGTGGGAGTAGCCAAATTCGTCTTGAGAGAACGAGAACATTTGGGAATCGTGAAACCGGTTGGAGATCTATTGGTTTTGGATCAGTTACGATTTGCCAGTGAGATCAAAACTCCAAAGGGTCTTGATATCCCCGAGAGAGAACCAGGAGTGAAGGAAATCGGTATGGCGTTGGAACTTATCAAAGAATTGACGGAACATTTTAAGCCGGAAAAATTCAATGATACGT
>DASVZW010000013.1:0-2945 GCA_036391475.1 Patescibacteria group bacterium
CAGGTCGTGCAGCCAAAATGATTAAGTTACTGTCCTGCATACCGGCTAGCATATGATCCAGATCACCAAAGCCTGTGGGTACGCCGCGCAGTCCGTCCGGTGAATTATGCAGAGAATCCAATCGGTCGAAACTTTCGGCCAATGCGTCTTTTACGGGAACAAAAGATCTCTTAACGTGAGTTTGGGATAATGCATAAATTGATTGTTCTGCTTTATCCAGAATTTCTCCCAATGGTTTACCTTCATCAAAACCCATTTCTCCCATTTGGGCTCCGGCACTTATCAGTTGTCTTTTGATGTAAGTCTCTCTAACTATCTGTGCATACTTCAAAGCATGAGATGCTACCGGTACTTCATTAGACAACCTCGTTAGGTATGCTCTTCCTCCGATAGACTCCAATAATTTTTCTTTCTTTAGCCAATCCGCTACCGTCAAAGCATCGATCGGATCTCTATTTTCATATAGGATCATCATAGCCTCATAGATCTTGCCATTGTTATCGTTGTAAAACATCTCCGGGCGCAAAACAACGGCGATATCCACGATCGCATCTTTATCGATCAAGATAGCGCCTAAGATCGATCTCTCGGCGTCATCTGCATGGGGTGGAACCCTTAAGTTAGCCATTCATTAATACCACTTGAGTATCTTCAGGCAGGGATGAATCATCAACTTTTAATTTATGTGTCGGTTCTCCATTTAGCGGATATTTGCTCTTATCCAAGAAACTCTGAAGTGGTAATAATTTTTCAAATCCTTCTTTCATACCATCCACTTTAAAATGCATCGGGATTACCAAAGAGGGTTGAATTTCATTTATCATATCGAAAACTGAATCCATATCTAATGTATATCCATCTCCAACCGGGACCATCAGCACATCTACAGAACCTAGTCTTTCAATCTGTGATTCGGTTAGCTTATGACCAAGATCACCTAGATGACAAGCGGTCATTCCATCCATCCGAATTTCAGTCAATAAATTTTTGCCCTTTTCGGCGCCTTCAACCTTATCATGGTAGGTTTTAATAGAACTGATTTCAACTCCTCCGATCTCATACTCACCCTCATTCTCAATTACAAAAGTCTCATTTCTTTTAACCGGGCCGGTGATCGCTTGTCTAAAGTTATGATCAGGATGATCGTGTGAAATAACTAAGATATCGGCGACGTCTTTTGGAAAAGGTAAACCGACCAAATTTGGATCAAATGGATCAATTACCAGAATCAATCCATCTTTACTTTTTAACTTAAACGAAGAATGTCCTAAGTACGTGATTTCCATGAGAATATCTTAACACAAGGGCTATACTAATCTAAACGATAACTTGAAATTAATTCTTATAAATGTTATCTTTCAAGTCGAAAGCAATATGCGTAAAGAAGTCGTTTTAGCCATCATCATTGGAATCATTCTGGGAGGAATAGTCCTTTATGGCATAAAGATAGCCAATCAATCGGCCACACAAGGTCCATCATCCGGCACCGAAACGAATAACACCAACAATCCAACTCCTACCCCCACACCTATCAACACAATTTCAATTATTTCGCCCACAGATCATGCTGTTCTCTTCTCACCCACCGTCACCCTTAAAGGAAAAACTCAACCCAACATTTCTGTAGCTATTACCACAGATTCAGGCGACACTATTATTAACAGTGATGATCAAGGTAACTTTAGTACCGATGCCACTCTAATCGGCGGTGAAAACAATATCTCTGCTGTTGCGGTCTTTCCCGATGAGTCCACTGCCTCAGCCTCCATTTCCATCATTTATACTACTAGTCAGATCGACAACTAATGAAATATCTTAAATTACTACCGGCAGTTGTTTTTTTCCTTATTGCCGGGCCGGTATTTGCCAAAACGGCCACACCATCGGCTACTCCCACAATTTCGGCCACACCATCGGCAACCAGTGACTCTACAGTCCAAAACAACCTGGAAACCAGGATTAAGAATATTGTTCAACAAAACTTATCTACTACTGAAGCCGAACTCCAGGCCAAGATCAATCAACAATCGATTGTTGGATACGCCGGTAAAGTCACTTCTATCAGCAACAACAGCATTA
Organism: Patescibacteria group bacterium; assembly: GCA_036391475.1. Classification (GTDB taxonomy): domain Bacteria; phylum Patescibacteriota; class Microgenomatia; order UBA1400; family MFAQ01; genus CAIQPO01. Next base: position 2,080 of record DASVZW010000013.1, read on the forward strand.
GTTTTGATTCGTCAGGAGAGATTTTTCAGGTCGCTACTTTTGACAACACGGTCATTGTGAACGCCAATCAAAAAGTTAAACTTTCATCCATTGCCATTGGAGATAAATTAATAGTAATTGGCACACTAAACTCCAAGAACAATCTTCTGGACGCCAAAAGAATTGTCATTGTAAAGACGCCTGATTCGACTGATCACCCTACTGTTTATGTTGGCAAGATCTCCACCCCTGATACAAAAAAAGGGACTCTCTCGTTTCAGACAGCTCAATCGACAATTAAAATGATCCTTTCCAAGAAAGCCAACCTTAAGATCACCGACCTTAAAGATGGTGCAAACGCAGTGGTCATAGTTCGCACCCAGGATGCAGGTCCGGTTATCACCAAGATAAAAATCCTTTAGAATAGATTATTGATGTCAATTCTGCCCAGTAATCGACTTAAGGCGTACGGTTTTTTATTGCTCAATGCTGCTTTCTGGGGCTTCGCCGCTCCGATAATCAAATATTCTCTTAACTACACCACTCCCAACCTGTTCCTTCTTTATCGTTTTTTAATTGCCACAATTCTATTTTTACCTTTTTACTTAATTTATCGTAAAAAGATCAAAACTAAAACCAAGCCCTTCTTGTTATTCTCACTTGCCCTCCTCGGTACGCCTCTCACTTTACTACCTTTATTCTACGGCCTTAATCTCACCACTTCTATCGAAGGATCCATTTTGGAAGCCAGCAGCCCGCTTTTTATCATTTTGGGTGGATTGTTATTTCTAAGAGAGAAAATGAGTTTAAAAGAGTGGCTGGGTTTTGGCATTACCCTTATCGGTACTTCACTCCTTACTTTCGAACCGGTCATAACCGGGCACTCC
>DASVZW010000014.1:0-2562 GCA_036391475.1 Patescibacteria group bacterium
CCCAAACCGGTGCGGTTACAAAAGCCACAAAAAAGATTTTTATCAATACTCCAGTCATATTACCGCTCCTTTATTGAGAAATAACTAATGAATTTGCAACCGAGGATAGGAACACAATTACGAAATATATTAATAGCGATACTGCCGTATACCCAAAGCATTCTTTGATATATATGTCTGTCTCCTGATTAAACACCGATACAATAGTTGCCAAAACATATCCGGCCAGCGAACACCACCACCAGATAATCCCGGTTCCTCCAAAAAGCCAAAACCATACGGTGGTAAATATCTGATGACTTCCGACTGGGTCCAATACCCAAAGAAACAGAAAAATCATATCCCAGATAAATGCCTGAATGGCCGCGAAACCAAATAAGGTTTCAAGACTTGCTTTAAGAGTCTCGTTTTTTATCAATACATCTACGACGAACATCAATAGCAAGGCCCACAACGGAGCCAGTACAAAAATAAAGAAGCCGGCTCGTATCCAATTCGCATCCATTTAGCCCTCCATTCACCCACAAAATTGGAATGTACAAAAACATCCCATATTATACACTTGGCAAATTTATCTAAAATTGTTTAATATCATCATCGCCTTCTCAAAAGGCATCGGTTTCCAATCCTGAACGAAAGCAAATACCCTTCCATCGGTCTCGATCTCAAACTCGCCAAGCTCCTCACTATGCTCTCGAGCCCATTCCATAATAGCCTCCAACGTCTTTTGTCTATCGGTAGTCATCTCGAACAATACTCCGTTTGTCTCTGTCTCCCAAGCGTTTAACCAACCCACCTCACCGGGTAAACAATCATCAATTTCGGCATCGGACAACTTGAGGAATCTATCTCTTTCTCTTAATGGCATAAGCCATATTACTAAAATCTATCCCAAGTGACTAGTCCTTTTTAACCGCCACCATCCAATGATCGTAAAGATTACCTTGATAATCTTGATCTCTCCAATCTTGATCAAAGTTATTTTTCTCTAGTGTTCTGAGGCCCTCTCCCATCCCCATATCATCCTCTTTCCATACGTCAGGATCTGCCAAATGGATCGCCTCATCATCATATCCATAAGCTAACGAATAATGACCGCTTTCCAGATTGGTATGTTCCTCCGGGCTTCCCCAGGCCTGATAAACCACCATACAGTAGTATCCTTCCCTAATTTTCTCCTCAATGTCAGCCACCGTCGCCCCCACCTTCTCAAAGAACTGTAACCCCAGATGACTAAATAGCTCCAATATCCTGGATGGGTGTGTCCCTGACACCTTATTCGTCCGCAGAATATCCTGTAATATTTCCTCATCCATCTCTATTTTTAGGGTCTTGAGCAACGTTTTTACCGCCGCCTTGCCACAATCATAGTTAAACTCCTGAATCACCGGCTCTACCGGCAACACGACTAGGTTCTTTTGGCTTAGTTTTTCGTTTAACATCTGTCCTTTCACTCCTTGAACACCAAGTCTATCACCTCGGGAACGAATTTTGGATACCCAGTTTCGGGTTCTTTATAGGAGTGATCGGCACCTTTAATCTCATAATAATTTATATCGGTCGATGAGGCCCCCTCCATGTCCTTTCTAACCAGGTCGATCCCCCCAAAAGGGTCCTTTTCTCCTTGGATAATCGTGATCTTCCCGGTAAAGTCCTTTATCTTGATCCAGCCCAGATCATAGCCCAGGACCACCATCTCAAATTTCTTGTGAGACCCATGATCTAAACCGGCTAGGAACCGACCGGCAATTACCCCACCGATCGATTTCCCTATAAGCCTCACCTTTTTGTACTCTCGAGCCTTACAAAAGTCCAAAACACCTCTTAAAGACTCAATATCCTCCGTCAGATCATCATCCATACCCCTTTTCTCCAATCTATCCAGGTACGGATAGTTAAAAATGACTATGCTTTTTTCTTTAGTCTTGCCTGCTTTGTATATTTCTTGGATAAACTCAGATTCCATCCCGTGACTGCTTCCGCAGAGTACCACCTCCAGTTCCTCACTCGTAGTTTTATAACAAAACTCAAAGTTTGGTATCACCATACCACCAATATACAAGAAATCTTACAAAATGCCCATGTTGTTTTTCTCATCAAAAACGTAATTATTGCGAATGAAGGGAGTCATCTCGTATCAGAACAATAGAAAAAGAAAAGGAAGTGGGCGATCTTGGCTCTGTAATATTTTCCTGTTCGTCGGTTATCCTTTAGGAGAATCGACAACAATAAGGAAAATACTACAGAGTGCCGGAGCTGAACCTGTAACAGTTTCAGCGAGGCGGGGGTGAGGATTCGACAAAGTCGAAATTCCGAACACAACTGTTTTCATGCACCTCACTAGAAAAGAGAAAACAAGGAAGTGGGCGATCATGGCTCTGAAAAATTGTTCCTTCAAAAGATCCCCTGGGATATTTTGAGGAAGAAGAACAATTTTGAAGAGTGCCGAAGTTAAACCCGTAACGGTTTTAACGGAGGCGGGACGTCGAACCATGCACCTCACTAGAAAAGAGAAAACAAGGAAGTGGGCGATCATGGCTCTGAAAAATTGTTCCTTCAAAA
>DASVZW010000015.1:0-1774 GCA_036391475.1 Patescibacteria group bacterium
CTGTATAGTCTCGGTAAGACCCATCGGAGTCCTTGATATGGAAGATGAAAGTGGCCGGGACTGGAAGATCATTGCCGTTGCCGAAAAAGATCCCCGCCAGCACAGGTACGAAAATATTGAAGATATCGACGATTCCTACAAAAACGAAATTAAGCATTTCTTTGAACAGTACAAAATGTTGGAGAATAAATGGGTTAAGGTAAATGGCTATTTGGGTAGAGAAGATGCCTATCGTTTGATTAACGAAGCCAAAGAACGTTTTGCCTCAGAGAAGAAATAATCAATTCTCTATAAAACAACCTATACTTAATTCCAGGTATATGAACTGGCTTCTTTTTCCTGTCTATATCACTAATGAAATTTGGTTACTTTTTCGTAACCGGATATATTACAAAGGTCCGTTGAACCCTCCAAAAAGCTGGAAAACCGGATATAAGGGAGATGTGATTTTGATTCATGGATTAAATGGCCGCTGGGTGTCTCTAAAAAAGATCGGAGACGCTGCCCGTGAATTAGGCTTTAAAGTTCATATCATCAAGGCCCTTGGATACAATCTCAAGTCGATCCCTGAAGGCGCGGCAGATATCTCTGAATACATTAAAAAGAATAACTTAAAAAACGTTACTTTGATTGGTCACAGCAAAGGAGCGTTAAATGCCATATATGTATTGAAAGATCCGGAAATTGACCAAATAGTAAGGAAGGTGATCATTATTGCCGGACCATTAAAGGGATTGTTTTTAAGCCGGTTCACCCCTACGGCAGGGGAACTTGACTCGGAATCAGATTTTATGAAACAGTACAAAAAAGGCATTGATTCTAAAAAGATCGTTAATATCTACCCTTCGGTAGATGATATGGTCATCCCCAACGCCAGTCTCCAGTGGGAAGAAGTAATGAATATGAAAATAGATATTTATGGTCACATCCGTGTCGTCGAAGCTGATGAGACTATCAAGGAAATAGTATCAATACTAAACTCTCTGCCGAGCTAGATCTCCTCACCGACATCCAAGATATCCACAGGCAAACTCTCTTCACTCCCATTATCAAGCATTTTGATCGCCGTCCAAAATTCGTTTGGAATATCAAGAGTTCCAATTTTGGCGGTTCCTTCCGGGACAGTTATTAAATGAGCCAAACTAAATCCAGGCTGTTCACACTCGATCACCTCACCTGGTTTATCATTTTCTTTCATAACATATAAACACATTATTTCCCCCTTATGCACTTGCAGGGAAAAACTTACCTCTTCAATTGAAGAGTCGTATTTATATACCGATAATCCATCTCGGTTGATATGGAACAACAGGAATTTTCCCTGTTGAATATTTTCGTCAAAAATATGGTCTGTTTCTACATACTGAACCGGCGTCCGACATCCGGGTGTTACCTCCACTAAGGCGCCATCAACGATCTCGTCGGATACGTTCTCGTACTTCCAGGTTTTAAATCGAACTCCTTTAACTTCAGTTAACGTGGTCCACTCACTCGTTACAATCTTTCCGGAAAAATCTTCATTAGCTACTTCGCTTCCATTTGGACTCTCAAAATTTATGCGGTTTTCACTACTTGCCATGTCTCCGATTATACACAGCAGCACTTCCGGTTCTTCTACTTCCCGTCAAAAATGATTACTTTTTCTTTTTAAGATATACCGCCACAAATATTGCTACAAAAACAGATACCAGCACAGCTACAAAAGCGCCTATATTCATAGATTCAAAGAATAGATTGTATAAATATTTTGTTGCCGGACTAGTGGACTCGGTCA
>DASVZW010000016.1:0-7438 GCA_036391475.1 Patescibacteria group bacterium
CCACCACGGACTCGATTTATGTCATCATCGCCGAAGAAATGGGCTTCATCGGCGGAACCATTTTAATTTTAGCCATGGTCATTATGACCATGTTCTCGTTTAAAGTGTCACTACTTGTTAATGACAGATTTGATAAACTAATGTCCTGCGGGGTATCTCTGTTATTCTTAAACCAGATCTTTATTAATTTAAGCTCAATGACAGCCATTGTCCCGCTTACCGGAGTTCCTTTACCGTTTATCTCGTATGGAGGATCTTCGTTAGTCACCAACTTTTTGGCTTTAGGGCTTTTAATAAACGCCGCAAAAAGAATATGAAACCATTGATCGCCTTTACCGGCGGCCACCACAATAGTGCTCTTGAAGTCGCTAAGGAATTAAAAAAAGAGGGTTATCCGATCATTTGGATCGGTCATAAATTTACCCAAAGAGGGGATAAGAGTTTGTCGGCCGAGTACCAGGAAGTCACCGCCAACAAAATTAAATTTTTAGAGCTTAAAGCCGGAAAATTTTATCGGAAAGTTGATTTGATCGAATGGATAAAGATATTCTTTGGTTTTATTGAGTCGTTGATCTATCTCATAAGTTACCGGCCAAAATTGATCTTCTCCTCCGGAGGATACTTGTCCGTCCCCGTTGTCATCGCTGGCTGGATGTTGGGAATTCCGTCTTTGACCCATGAACAAACGGTCATCGCCGGCTGGGCCAACAAGGCCATTTCTCCCTTCGTAAAGAAAATCCTTCTCACCCACGAGTCATCTTTAATTAACTATCCTGCCGACAAATCAATAGTTGTGGGTTTGCCTTTAAGGAAAGAACTTTTATCTTCTAAATACTCAAAAAAATTTACACCCAAGTTGCTTTACATTACTTGCGGCAAACAAGGCTCTCATATCATTAATCAAGCCGTCTTTCCCATAATACCGAAACTGGTAGAGAAATTTACTGTTGTTCATCAAACCGGTGCCAGTACCTTAACCAAAGATGCCGACCGGGCTAGGAGATTAAAAGAAAAACTGGGTCATCTTAAGGATCGATATATTTATGGACCATACTTTTTTTCAGACGATGCGGCCACTTATTACCGCTCCGCCAGCATTATTGTCAGCAGATCCGGGGCCCACACTAGCTACGAATTAATGGTCCTCGGTAAAAAAGCGGTATTGATCCCCATTCCTTGGGTGTCTCACAATGAACAACTTTTAAATGCCGAGCTGGTAGCCAAACAAACAGGTAGTGTAATTCTTAAAGAAGATGATCTATCGCCGGAGACCCTTCTTGGCGCTATCATGGAACTAGATAAATCAAAAAAAGTTACACCCACAGTAAAATTACCTACCAATGCTACGTCGAAGATCATCGATATCATCCACCAATACGTCTAAGATCAGAGAGAGACGCTTTAAAATAGTCTTTACCGGCGCAGGTACTTGGCTTAAAAGGATCGGAATTCTTTTAATAATATTCCTCCTAATTTATTTTGTATTTCGTTTACTGATCATAAATAATGTCGTTTGTTATACGAATAAACAACCTTGTAGCCAAGACCTGGAAAATTTACTGGTGAATTTGAAAGGCAAAAACGTTTTATTTATTAACCGGAATGCTCTCAAAGATTCAATAAAAAATATTTTTCCGGTTGATGATGTCAAATACTCATTCAAGCTGCCGAATAAACTCGAAGTCAATGTCATCGGTTGGCAAGAAGCTATACCCATAGATACTTATCAAGTGATCAATTACCCCATGCTGTCAATGGATGTTTATGGAGGTGCCACCGACTCCGGCACCTGGAATCGTCCGGTAACAGAGATACAAAATTTTTTAAATGACCAAGAACCAAAAAGCCAAAGGTTGTGGGGCAAGGGCAGATTAACCCTTGACTCGACCGTAAGTGGTACTATTAAAGATATTTTTGTGAGCAATCAGGATGAAGATACTCTATCCAACATATATCAACTGACTTTGCTATCGGAAAAGTATCTTTCAAATCCAAAAATATATGTATTGGGATCAAGATTTTTCTTGAGCCAAGATGGTCTACCTGATATTATTATTTATATACCGGCTGATCTGGGTCGTGTCGAGTCGGCTTTGCAATCGATTAACTATCTGGTTACAATCAAAAAGGATGCAAAGGTAATTGACCTAAGCTTTAAGCACCCAATCATTAAATAAAATATGGCTAAACCCGCTGGAGTAAACGCAATAGATATCGGATCAAGCAAAATTACCTGCCTTATCACTGTTCCCTCCACGGACGGCGAAAAGATTAATTTGGTCGGTGCCGCTACGGTTCCCAGTCGTGGGATCCGTAAAGGACAAATCGTAAATATTGAAGAAGCTGTTTCAGCCATTACCGATTGTGTCGAATCTGCCGAAAGAATGGCCGGATACAATATTGATTCTTCTTTTGTGTCCATATCCGGTGATCATATCCAGTCCCAGAATAGTCAGGGTTTGGTCGCGGTCACTGAATCGGAAGGGGAGATCAACGAAGACGATATCTATCGGGTCATTGAAGCGGCCAGGGCTATCTCCCTCCCCACTTCGCGGGAGATCATTCACGTTTTACCCAGAGAATTTATTGTTGATAGTCAACGTGGAATCAAAGACCCCACCGGAATGTCCGGTGTCCGTCTCGAGACCGAAGCTCACCTGATCACCGGCTTATCACCCGCCATAAAAAATGTCAGCCGTTGTGTCAACGATCTGGGTATCAATGTCTCCGGATTGGTTTATACCGGTTTGGCTTCAGCAGAATCAGTTCTTACCGATACTGAGAAAGAGCTTGGTGTCGTTTTGGTCGACATTGGTGGGGGCACTACCAGTATTTCTGTTTTTGTTGAAGGAGCATGTTGCTATTCGTCGGTTATTCCCGTCGGTGCCAAAAAGATCACCGATGACATCGCGATTGGACTAACTATAAGTATCGATAGCGCTGAGAGAATAAAACATTATCTTTCAAAACCAAAATCCGAAAGAGAGGAAGGTGAGAAGACCACTGATGAAATAGATTTTAATAAGATCGGAATAAAAGAAGACATCAAAACCGGATCAAGAAAAGCTATTGTCGAAGGCATCATCCGTCCTCGCTTAAATGAAATTTTTAGTTTGGTAAATAACGTTATCAAGCAATCCGGCTATCTTGACCAGACTCCGGCAGGTGTCGTTCTTACCGGCGGTGGCTCACTTACTGTAGGCGCACAAGAATCTTGCCGTCGGGTTATGCAGCTGCCTTCCCGAATAGGTACTCCAACAGGTTTATCCGGGCTGACCGATGAAATTAATTCACCAATTTATGCTTGTGCTGTTGGATTAATTTTATATGGTTATAAACAACGCCCCCAAAATTTAGCCGGAAGTGCTAAACTCACTGGTATATTCAAGAAGATGCCTGGAAAGCAAGTTGCAAATAAGGCGCTTGAATTTATTAAGTCATTCTTACCATAAAGTGGGGCTAATAAGACCAGATACAAACTCATTCGCAAAAATAAAAGTATTAGGCGTCGGAGGCGGCGGCAATAATGCTATTAATTCGATGATCTCTTCCGGAAAAATTAAAGGTGTCGAATTTATTGCGGTTAATACCGATATGCAAGCCTTACTTGCATCAAATGCCGATATCAAATTACAGATTGGCGAAAAAAGTACCAAGGGCCTTGGCTCCGGCTCAAATCCGGAAGTCGGCCAATTGGCTGCCGAAGAATCTCGGGAAAAAATAAAAGAAGTTTTAGCTGGGGCCGATATGGTTTTTGTCACTGCCGGAGAAGGTGGTGGCACCGGTACCGGTGCCGCTCCGGTAATTGCCGAGATCTCCAAAAAAGAAGTTGGCGCTTTAACTGTTGCCGTTGTCACTAAGCCCTTTATGTTCGAGGGTGCCCGTCGTCGCGTTCAGGCCGAAGAAGGCATTGATCGTCTCAAAGACGAAGTTGACACTCTAATTGTCATCCCTAATCAAAGATTACTTGACGTCATTAAAAAAGATCAAACTTTATTGGAGGCCTTTAAGATGGCTGACTCGGTCTTGGGTCAAGGAGTCCAAAGTATTTCCGATCTGATCACCCTACCCGGATTGATCAATGTTGATTTTGCCGATGTCAAATCGGTAATGTCCAATGCCGGTTCCGCTCTAATGGGCATTGGTCGGGCCAACGGTGAAAAGAGAGCCCTACAAGCAGCCACTACTGCAGTCAGTTCTCCTCTGCTGGAAGTCAGCATCGACGGAGCTAAAGGAATTTTGTTCAACATTACCGGTGGAAAGAACCTCACTATGAGCGAGGTAAATGATGCCGCTACCATCATTACCCAGGCAGCCGATCCGGACGCTAATATAATTTTTGGAGCCACTATCCGAGAAGAGTTGGGGGATGATATCCAAATATCGGTAATTGCCGCCGGGTTTGATGAAGCCCGCCGTCATTACTCCAGTATCACCACTCAAAATCCGTTCTTGAAGCCCGCAACTCCACCGGTCCAACCAGCACAAGTCAAAGAGACCGAAGAATATCGTCCTCAAGAACCCGCCAATAACCAACAACTCAACCGGGGAAAATATAAGATCTCTCACGACGAAGTTGTTGTCGAAGATGATCTGGATATCCCTGCCTTTTTACGTAACAAGTAATTAGTAAAAAATATGCCCAAAACTACCAAAAAATCGAAGACCACCGAGGAAACTATTAAGGCCACAGGTGAAACCCTCCTAAAGACGGTTAAAGATTTGATCGCCCAAGGTAATATTCGTAAGATCACTATTAAAGATAAGAATGGCAAGTCCATTGCCGAATTTCCTTTGACTATTGGCGTTGTCGCTGCCGCGATCGTCCCGGTGCTGGCTGCCATCGGTGCTTTGGCGGCCTTGATAGGCGAGTGCACTATCTCCGTCGAGCGGACCGAAAAATAGACTGATGTAAAATACCTCATCTTAGTACTTTAAGGAGTCAAGATGACTGGGAAATACTTGCCTGTGGATGATTTAACGATGGAAATGGCCGAGGTCATTCTCAAAATTTTCGCTATCATTGATAAAAAACTCGAGGGTCATTCTTACGGCGATCATGTGTATGTAAACTACAAGGAGTTTGGCAACCTACTGGACGACAAGCCTCAAAGTTATATTCGTCGTGTAAATCGTGAAATTTACAAACGTTATCATGGACGCCGGCTGACGGTCGTTATTCGGACTGATCCTCAGAACGGCAGTGTTTTAGACCTAAACTAAACAAGTTGCCTAATATCCTATAACTTTACTTTCGTCATCATTTCTGCTAGGATATTCGTGTAGTTCGCACATTCAATGATCTCAAAATTCAATATTCGGAGGCAATATGAAACGAGAAAGTGGACAGGCTTTTGCCGAATTCCTTTTGTTTGTTATGGTCATCCTGCTGGTTGTTCTGGTCGTATCATTCGTTGTAAGGCTGAGTGATACTGCCAAATTCGATCAAAAATTTGACTCCGGTCAAATCTCCATCGAGAACAATCAGTTCCGTTTGGGAGAGCAGGGCCATCCTCTCGGAATTAAATATAACGGTCAGATTCCAGGCGCCGGCAGTACCGAACGCCGACCTCGCGTGATCAGTGTTTCCGATTGCGATGGAATTACCCTTTATAAGGACACCGTTGTTGTCCATGCAGCCACCACCTTCCCTAGCCCCGATTTGATCACTGTCCAAATGCCGCTCTTGGCGTCCGGGAAGCTCAATGTCTGTGTTCCACAGGGCTCCAAGATTGATGTCATCCTTTGGGAGTCTCCAAACTTGCCATGAACTATTTCGTGCCCGCCTTTTAGGCGGGCCTTTTATTATCTTGACTTCGGCTTTTATTTGGTTATTCTAATGCTAACCCAGCAGCTACCGAGGTGAATGGGTCAAATTCTGTGATTTTCTCTTTTCCAAAAATTTCCTCTAACATTTTGACAAAAACAGGTATTAGGGAAGATCCTCCGGTTCTTACCACCACATCAACGTCTTTTCCACTAAGTCCCGCGTTTCGAATTGTCCGTAAAACAGTATCTTTAACAGCAATAATTCTTGGTTCAATCATTTTTTCAAACTCATCTCTGGTGATTTCTTCTTCAATATCAATCAAACCATCCTTAAAAATAATTTTAGTTTTGTTATCGGTTGTTAGTTGTTTCTTTGCAATTTCAATAGCTTCATACATTTCAAATCCTAAATTATTTTGAATTAAATAGAGCAATCTTTCTATTGACTTTATATCAGTATTTTTATACCTTACGTCACCAGTCAGAAAAGCTATATCATCCGGATTGTTTAAGTTCGGAATTCCAAACCAAGACCGAAGTCCAACAATGATATGCCCTGGCATTTTTAATTGTTTTTCTCCAAATGTTATTTCGGTTCCAAAGTATTTCCCTAATTTATGATAGAAAATATCTGAATTTAACAGATCTCCGCCCACATACACACCGTCAGTTGCTAAAACTTTCAATTCACCATTGACTTCTTTTTCCACAACCGTTGTATCAAACGTTCCTCCTCCAAAATCAAAAACTAAAATTCTTTTACCTGAATTTGGATATTTTGATAAGAAATATTTTGCCGCTGCGACAGGTTCATATTGAAATTTAACCTCTTCAAAACCAGCCTCTCGAATAGCTTTCTCAAGTCTGTTTTGAGCTGCGAGGTCTGCCTCTTTTACGGGGGAAAACATTACCGGTCTGCCGCAAACCACAGACTTCTTCTCTTCACCTGAAAGATTATCGGCAATTATTTTTAATTCGCTTATAAATACCCCAATCATTTGCTCTAACGTATATTCCCTGCCAAATATTCTTGCTCCTTTATAGTAAGTTGACTTAAGAGCTGTTTTTAATGCATGGAACAGTCTTCCCGTGCCCGTATCAATTTCTTCATAGTAATCTGGAATGTCACCAGTTACTACTTTACCGCTTGGAGTAGTGTAAAGAATAACGTTATGATATTTCCCTGTATAAATTTTTCTTTTAGTTCCTTCGTGCCGTGCGCGATTGTCATCAAGGTAGGTACTTACGGCCAAGCTACCAATACAAACCTTTTCTTCGCCTTCGTACCAGATCTGACTTTCCATGAACGTGTTAGTGGTTAACTGCTCCTTGTTTACCTTATTTGAAACAATCAATTTTCTTGGATAAAAATACAATGCCGATCTAGCTACTCCTTTATCTTTTGCAACAAGGTCCACCGGTATCAACGTTGGTTCTCCATCGATAAGGGTAGATAAGGATGTATTTGTGGTACCAAAATCTAAACCATAAAAACCCATTCAGTATGAAAAACTAATAACTCAACAATTATAAACCTAAATAGGCACCTAAGACTTAGATGCCTATTATTTACCCACTAGCAAACTATCTTCTCTATAGGATATAATCTGCGTTATGAATAAACTATACGCAGTCAGAGACGAGGCGTTTGGTTTCACATTTTTCGACA
>DASVZW010000017.1:0-2370 GCA_036391475.1 Patescibacteria group bacterium
TTATACATATCTTCCTTTTGGTTTAAGAGTGTTGAGGAAAATCGAACAAGTCATCAGAGAGGAAATGAATTCCATCGGTGGCGAAGAAATTTTGATGCCGATGCTTCATCCGGCTGAGATCTGGAAAACTTCCGGCGGATGGGACCATATCGATGTACTATTTAAACTTAAAAGCCGGACCGGAAAAGATTATGCTCTAGGTCAAAGCCAAGAGGAAGTGGTGACGCCCTTAATGAAGGAATTTATAAGATCGTACCGCGATCTACCCAAGGCGGTCTATCATATTCAATGGAAATTTAGGGATGAACTTAGGGCTAAATCAGGCATTCTGAGAGGTAGAGAGTTTTTTATGAAAGACATGTATTCCTTCCATGAAAATCAAGAAGATTTTGAAAGATTTTATGAAATAGCCAAAAAGGCGTATTTAAATATTTTTTCGAGACTGGGTCTAACCAGTAAAGTAACAGAGGCTTCCGGAGGTGGTTTTAGTGAAAAAATTTCTTATGAGTTTGAGGTGTTAACAGATGCAGGTGAAGCAAATATCCTTTATTGTGATACTTGTGAATTTTGTGTAAATGTTGACGATATTTCAAAATATAAAGAGGGAGATAGATGTCCCAAATGTGGAAATAGTGATCTGAGGTCCGCGACTGCTTCGGAAGTGGGGAACGTTTTTGATCTGGGTAGGAAATATACAAAAGCTTTTGATCTGTCTTATGCCGATCAGAAGGGTGAAAAACAGTATCCAATAATGGGATGCTATGGAATTGGTATCTCCAGAACGATGGGAGTTATCGTAGAAAAATTCCATGACGACCGAGGAATAATATGGCCGGAAAATGTGGCACCTTTTACCGTGAGCTTGATTAGTTTTGACGACACCAAGGACCAGGCACAAAAATTGTATGATGATTTGAAGGCGAAGGGCATTGAAGTTCTTTGGGATGACCGGGACGCCAGTGCCGGAGTCAAGTTCGGAGACGCCGATCTGATCGGGAATCCTTACAGAGTGGTAATTAGCAAAAGAAGTCTCGAGAGTGGCGGCCTTGAGGTTAAAAGAAGGTCAGAAAAGGACAGCACGATCATGCCAGTAAATAAATTGGTCGAGTTCTTGTCTAAATGATAAATATATTTGGAATCCAACTGCATATATATGGTCTTTTGATAGGCTTAGGTGTTTGGGTGGCGTGGGAAATCAGCTTGAAGGTAGCGACCAAGAAGGGTATTCCCGGTAACGTTATTGATTCCACCGCTTGGTGGATGATCGCAGGAGGAATAATTGGCGCGAGAGTTTACCACGTGATCGATCTCTGGCAAAGATATTATTCTTATCAACCCATAAAAGTTTTTTACCTCTGGGAAGGCGGCCTGGCAATTTGGGGCGCCATTATTGGAGGAGTACTAGGGATCGCCCTGCATCAAATAATAAATAATAAATTGTATAAATTAAATAGAATAAATATTTTGGACATTGTCGATTGCGTAGTGGTGGGATTGCCGCTAGCACAAGCAATCGGAAGACTAGGAAATTGGGTTAACGGAGAGCTACCGGGTAAAAACGGCGAGCCGCTTTTTGCCTATGAAGCGATATTGAATGTATTGTTATTTATTTTGCTTTGGAAATTGTCCAACAAGAAAAGAAATTTGGGTTTTTTAACGGGGGTATATCTTATCGGCTATGGATCAATCAGAATGGTATTGGAAAATTTTAGACCGGACACAATCATCTGGAAGATCTGGAATATTCCCGTTGCGGTGATGTTTGGAGCTTTAGCAGTAATAACCGGAATTTTCTTAATTAAACAAAAGAAATGGAGGCATATAGCCTCCACTTCCAAAAAGAAAAAATAATAGTTATTTTCCGAAAACTATTTTAACGACTTCGTCCATGTTTTTGACGAAGTAGAATTTGAGATCTTTTTTAACATTTTCTGGTAGGTCAACAAGATTTTTCTTGTTTTCACTAGGAAGAATTACTTGTTTTATGCCGGCCCGATGAGCAGCGATCACTTTTTCTCTGACTCCGCCGATCTCTAATGCCCGACCACGGAGAGTGACTTCACCAGTCATGGCCAGATCTTTAGGAACAGTACGACCGGTAAAAGCGGATATAAGGGCTGTGGTGATGGCCAAGCCAGCGGATGGACCGTCTTTGGGGACTGCACCTTCCGGGACATGAATGTGGATATCGGACTTGGCGATCTTTTCTTCCTTAATTCCCAATAACTGATTATGGGATCTGACGTAGGAGTAAGCGGCCTTGGCGGATTCTTTCATGACGTCACCGAGTTGTCCGGTGAGTGTGATTTTCCCCTGACCTGGCATTATGGCGATCTCGATAAAGAGAATATCTCCACCGACCTTGGTATA
>DASVZW010000018.1:0-4408 GCA_036391475.1 Patescibacteria group bacterium
AAAAGGACTAAGGTAAATGCGGCTAAAGCGATTTTGGAACACTGTGTAAATAAATTTAAAAAATGAATAAAGTAGAAAAACAACTTAAGCCTTTTTGTCTACACCTGTTTGGAGACAGACAGAATATATTCCCTGCGAGAATATTTCTTGATACGCAGTGCCTGTGGTCGTTAGGAACGACACCTGCCACAGGCACTTTGCGTAATCCTGTCTCAAAAGGTGATAGCCAACGGCTTTTAAGTTATTTTTCAGTGTAAATCTCAAATTTATATGAAAAGAATTCTAGTTCTTACCAGATTTAGAGGAGAATATGAGCCGACCCGAATAAAGAAGGAAGCTATCGCAAAGGGTTGGGAGGTAGATCTGGTAAATTATGAACAGATAAGGATAGGAGTAAGCGATTTGGGGAAGCCGGTGATCGATCTGGGAACCGGAAAAAATATTGAGGAATATGATTTGGTAATACCTAGAGCGGCAAGTGCCAGAGGAAAGAAGAGTATGTTGGGAGTAAAGACGGTGGTTTTGGAGTATCTAAGAGAATTGAAGAATAAGGGACCGAGGGTTTTAAATGGAGAAAGTTTTGGAGAGTTTTCGATGATGGGAAAATTGGAACAGGGTGTACTACTGTCACAGGCCGGACTACCGGTGATCCCATTTAGTAGTTTTAATGGTAAAAAGGGATGGAAACAATATTTGGATAGTGAACATAAATTGCCGGTAATGGTAAAAATGAGATTCGGCAGCCATGGAAAAAATGTAAAGTTGGCAGAGAGTGAAGAGAAGTTAATGAGGCTTTCGGAGAAATATAGTGAAGGAACGGTGTTGATACAACCGGTGGTCAAAGTCCGGAGGTGGTACAGAGTAATTTTTCTGGGAGGAAAAATACTTGGATTGATGAAACATAGACAGAAAGGGAAATTTCAAACTGAGGACCAAAAAGAAGAGTTGAATAACGTGAAGCCGCGGTTTACTGAGGAGCAAATGAGAAGTTTGGAAGAACTATGTATAAAAGCCAGCAACATATTCAGGTGCGATTACGCCGGTTTGGATGTAGCGTGGGATGAGGATAAAAAGGAATGGGTGATCTTTGAGATAAACAGGACGGCTCAATTTAAATGGTTCGAAAAGGCCCATCCAGAGATCAATGTGGCAAGTAAAATACTTGATTGGGAAAATAGAACCTAATTTGTACCAAATATTTTGAATAACTTGGTTTTAATTGATTTTATCTTGTGAACTTTGTTACTATTAAGGTATGAGACATAAAAGCACTGTTTATAACTTAGAGGAACAGAAACAGAATCCAATTTCTAAGGATGGAATGAAGAGCAATAAAGATAAAATCAAGGCTAGTTTTGGGAAGGATAAAAAAGAAGGGCAGAGTGAGTATCGAGTTGAAAAAACAACCGGCAGGCAGATCATAACCAAGTAAATTTTTAAGATAAAATCAGTTTGTGAGAGTTTGGATCATTATTTTGTTGAGTTTTTTGATATACGGTGTGAGTCTTTTTGGTGGCTTTGTTCAAGATGACGTGGTGGTGATCGCAAATAACCCGGAATTATCGAAAGTTTCTTATCTTTTATCGGCTTGGACCGAGCCTTATTATAAAAATGATTCAAAGGCAGGCTTGTATAGACCGGTAACGAGTATGAGTTTTGGAATCAATGAGCTGCTGTTCGGGACAAGTCCGTGGGGTTTTAGGTTAGTTAATGTACTACTGTATGCGTTGGTTTGCTGGCTAGTGTATGTTTTTGCAGTCCAAGTTTTGAAAGATAAAAAATGGGCCTTTATCCTGGCTATATTGTTCGTGGTGCATCCGATACATACCGAGGCTGTAAATAACATAGTCGGAAGGGCCGAAATATTATCGCTGATCTTTTTTTTGTCGTCGATGGTCGTGACGCAAAAAAGAAAAACGGAGTTAGGAGCTTTATTTTATTTGCTGGCAATGTTGTCTAAGGAATCGGCTATTGTGGCAATACTGCCATTATTTTTGATAATTTGGGCACAAAAATCTTCCTTAAAAGAAAAGCTTGGGAGAAGTATTACATATTGTGTAAGTGTTTTGGCTTACTTGGGAATGAGGTTGGTGGTGTTGGGAAATAATTTCTTTTCTAATAACGCGACCATGGTCGAAAATCCATTGAAGTTTTTATCTTTTAATCAAAGGATACCGGCAGCAGTCAGCAATTTGTCATTGGGATGGGAAAAACTAGTTTGGCCTTGGTATTTAAGTTATGACTATTCTTTTAACCTGATAAAACTGCCAAATAATTTTTTGGATACAAAGGTGATCATCGGGGTACTGTTAATTTTGTTCAGTCTGATGTTGCTTTATGTCAAAAGAAGAGAAACCGGTTGGATAAATGGGCTTATGCTTTTGTGGTTGCCTATTTCGGTAACGGGGAATTTAATATTCCCGACTGGAACAATTTTTGGAGAAAGATTATGGTTTACCAGTTCTTTGGGCTTTTTGTTGTTAGTGATTTTGTGGGCTAGAGAGAGCCGTTGGGCGAAATATATTTATCCGGTATTAATCGCGATAGCTATTTTTTGGGGATTAAGGACAGTTGTAAGAAATATTGATTGGCTGTCGGAAAAAAGTTTATTTCTTCATGACGCAGGTTATGCTCGTGACAGTGTGATGGCCGTGAACAATGAGGCGGCAATGAGATTACAAGAAAAAGATTTTACAAAGGCGAAGGATGCGTTGGAACGGGCAAATAAGATCTATCCGGATTACCCCCAGCTAATGAATAACTGGGGAATATATTATTGGTGGCAAGGAGATTTGAACATGGCCAAGACAAAATTTAAAGAATGTTTGGATAAATATCCAGGCGATGCATTGTGTAATGGGAATATAGAATTATTGAAATAAGGTTATAGTATTAATATGATGGAAAACGAACAAACAGAAATTAAAAAGGAGATATTGGGTGGATTGGGGAGATCAATGGAAGTCAAAATACTGACCGGTGAAGAAATATTGAAGCCGGCTGAAGTCTTGATGATCAAAGAAGCCTTTACGGGTAAAGGGATTGATTTGGAAAAATTAGCTGAAAAAGGGACACTAAATAAACAGGCAAATGGTGTACTTGAGGCCTTTGGAGGAGACCAGAGAAGAATGTCTGAATTGGTAGCCGAGTGCGTGTTGGCGATATCGAATTTACAGGGCGGGGAAGTTACAAACGGTAAGGTTCCATTGGTTAGTAGAGAATTGTTGAAGGAGTATGTGGACGAGTATTTGACAAGAAGCCGGGAAGGCAATGAGTATGATTTTCCTTTGAATGCGAACTTGAGTAAAAGAGTAAACGAGCCAAACTTTTTTGATAAATATAACGAAAGTGAGTTAGACATTCAAAAGGTGGGATACCGAGTCGAGGCAGTAGTTTCGGTGCTTAATAGGTTAATGTATATTTCAGGAGCCAGTGAAGTTGATGTGGCGGAAAGAGTGAACAGCTTTTATGTAGTTAAGTCTTTACATGGGCTGGGGAACAGAGTGCTGAGAGGGTATGAAAAATCCGGCAAGGAAGAAGACATAAAAGTGAATCTTGGCGAATACGGAGAGCCGGATAAAAGAAAGTTGACCAGGCATATCCCCGTGGGCGGCTTGGCGGCGATCATGAAAGAGTTGGTTTAGCTTGATTATGATGCTAAAATATGGGCTGTGAATCGCAGAAAAGTGGCTGTTGGACTGTCAGGAGGCGTAGATAGCGCCGTTTCGGCATTGCTTTTAAAAAAGGCAGGTTTTGATGTGGTTGGAGTACATCTTTATTGTTGGCCTCCTAAAAGTGAGATCGAAAAGGATGGAATAACCCGGGAAGAGTGGATAAAGAAAAATGGCTGCAGGGCGGATGAGGATAGAAATTTTGCCTTGAAAACCGCGTTGGAACTTTCGATCCCATTTAAAGTATTGGACTTTTCTGAAGAATATAACCAAAAAGTGATCAAGTATTTTTATGATGAGTATGAAGCCGGAAGGACTCCAAATCCAGATGTGATGTGTAATAGCGAGATAAAGTTTGGGCTTTTTTTGGAATGGGCTTTGAAAAATGGTTTCGATTATATTGCTACCGGACATTATGCAAAGAATTTGTGTGACAACTATCTTTCTGATTTAGACGATGGCCTACCACATTTTTGTCACTTAGTCATTCCAGAGGACAAGCATAAAGACCAGACGTATTTTTTGTGGAAATTGACCCAAAAAGAGTTGAAACATGTGCTTTTCCCATTGGGTGAGCTCAAAAAAGACGAGGTGAGGAAAATTGCAGAGGAGGCTCGCTTGACCGTGGCCAAAAGAAAAGATAGCCAAGGAATCTGCTTTGTTGGGAATGTTGAAGCGAGAGATTTTTTGGCCAGGAGATTAAAAGAAAAACCCGGAACGGTGGTAAATAAGGAGGA
>DASVZW010000019.1:0-8832 GCA_036391475.1 Patescibacteria group bacterium
GTATCAAAAGGATGCACCACATGATCGGGCAAACAGGCCAAAGCCCCCTTGATAATTTCTTTTTCGTTATTTGGGAAAACAGAGATTACTTTGAGTTTGACGTCGGTAATAGTCCCGGTTTTATCGGTAACGATCACCGTAGTATTTCCCAGGGTTTCGGCTGCTTTTATTTTTTTAACCCAAAAGTTCTTTTTTGATAATGTGTAGGAGCCTAGTCCCAGCACCATTGTGATCACTATCGGCAGCTCTTCGGGAATGATCGCAAACGCCAGAGATAACCCGGTCAGGATCATTATTTTCGGGTCTTGTCCCCGGATGATACCTATCAGAGGAATCAAAACCGAAAAAAATATTGAAACGTAAACCAACTTACCGGCTAGCGATTTCATTGTCAGTTGCAACCTGGTTTTTGGTGGTTTCACCTGGCTTGCCATCACCGCCACCCGTCCCAATTTTGTATTATTTCCGGTGACTACCACCAGTGCCTCTCCTTCACCGGATGTAACAATAGTTCCTGCCGACAGTTCCGACTTAATTTCTCTTTCGACAGGAAAAGATTCACCGGTCAAAGCTGATTCATCAACCATTAGCGAGGACGCTTCGACCAATACACAGTCGGCCGACACCTTTGTCCCGGTACTTAAGATTAATAGATCTCCCGGAACTATCAATGAAGAATCTATTTCATTAATTTTTCCATCTCGTTTAACCCTGGACTTTGGTGCCGCGATTTTTTCCAGCAACGAGATGGCTTTTTTGGCTCTATATTCTGTCAATACTTCGGATAGAGTCAAAAGAAAGATCACTATAAAAATAGTTACTGCATCTTCAGATTTTCCCCACAAACTATAAAAAAATCCCACTACCAAAAGTAACAGGATCATTGGTTCTTTTACTTCCTCGAAAAAAATATCAATAAAGGTTACTTCTTTGGGACGGTAAATATAATTTTTACCTACTTTGGCTAACTCTTTCTCGGCTTCCAGCGTTGTTAAACCATTCTCTGCCATAAAAAAATTGTACTACATCTTACATATCTCCCTTAGTCTATAATGAATTATTAATGTTAGTCTTGATCATTTTTGCTTTTATCTCCGGTTTTATTACCATTTTTGCGCCTTGCATTTGGCCGATTCTACCCATTGTTTTGTCTAGTTCTCTAAAAGGAGGTAGAAAAAAATCATTAGGTACTGCACTTGGTATATCTCTAAGCTTTTCGGTGCTTACTCTAACTCTTTCTTATATAGTAAAAATAATTCCTTTCGATCCTAACGTACTAAGATTATTTGCAGTTGTCATTATCTTTCTGTCAGGGTTGATCTTTGTTATTCCCAAACTTTCTGAAATATTCCAGTCTTTTGTTAGCCGGTTTGTCGGTAGACTTGGTAACCTTAATTCAAATAAAAACCAATCCGACAGTTTCTGGAGTGGTTTTTCTATTGGTTTTATCTTGGGAGTCGTCTGGTCGCCTTGTGCCGGACCGATCCTCGCCACTATTGCTTCTCTGTCTGCCACCAGGGCGGTCAATCTTGGTGTCGTTATCGTTACTCTTTTTTATTCCGTTGGTGTTGCTATTCCTCTTTTCATTTTTTCGATACTTAGCAACCGTCTTTTTAATAAAACCCGATTTATTTCAAAGTATCTGGGCACTATTGAACAAGTGTTCGGCGTGATCATGATGCTATTTGCGGTCGCCATCTATACCAATTACGACAAAGTTATTGAAGCCAGGCTTTTGACTGCCTTCCCTTCTTATCAAAACTTTTTAAACAGTTTTGAGAGCAACCCGTCGGTCACTAACCAGCTTTTAAATCTAAAGGGCCAAAAAAATCTACCGGTGAGCCCAAGCTATCCGATTGCAAACATCGTTAACTCTAATCTTCCGGTACTTGGAAAAGCCCCCGAATTTACTAATATTGTCAATTGGATCAACTCTCCGGCCCTCACTATGAATGGTCTTAGGGGGAAAGTCGTACTGGTCGATTTTTGGACATACACTTGTATCAACTGTATCCGCACCCTTCCTTTTGTCACTGGATGGTATGAAAAATACAAAGATCAGGGATTTGTGGTGGTTGGTGTTCATACACCTGAATTTGAGTTCGAAAAGAGTACTGCCAATGTCGAGTTGGCCATAAAACAGTACGGAATTCACTATCCGGTTGCCCAAGATAACAATTATGGTACTTGGAACGCATTCTCAAATCTTTACTGGCCTGCCGATTACTTGATCGACGCTCAGGGAAATATTCGTGATGCACATTTTGGAGAAGGAGATTACCAACAGACTGAATCGTATATTCAAAAACTACTGACCGAAAATGGCGTCAAAGTCACTGGTCAGACCTTAAACATGCCGGATCAAACCCCAACAGGCAATCTCACTCCTGAGTCGTATCTTGGTAGCAACCGAATGGATAGATTTGCCTCCCCGGAAACCGTTATTGCCGGCTACCGGAGTTATACCACCCCCGCTTCTTTATCGATAAATAATTTGGCCTATGCCGGACAATGGGATGTCGAACCGGAATATGCTGCCGGGAAAACCGGTTCAGCGATTAATCTGCGGTTTATTGCCAATAAAGTATTTTTAGTTCTCCACCCTGTGGGGAAACAAGACTCTATCAAAGTGTTTTTGGATGGTAAGCCGGTTGATGTTACCAACCAGGGTAGTGATGTTGTTAACGGAGTTGTCCGGATTTCTGAACCGAGACTTTACGAGCTTATCAACTTAAAAAATGCCGGGGAACATCTTCTTAAGTTGGAGTGGCAATCCGATGGTATCCAAGCCTACGCCTTTACTTTCGGCTGATTCTAAAAATTATAATTTTGCATTTGTGAACTGACCTGAGAATTTATCACATCTAAAATTGCTTTCGATGCGTATACTGCTGCGATCAATGCCAAACCGGTCACCACTAAGGAGATCCAACCGATAGATTTTGCTTTCTGATCTTCTGACTTTATATATCTGATAGTTAATCCAATTCCTAGTGGGGGAAGTAGGGTACTTAACACAAATAGCCAAACCAATGGCCACAGATCTGTCGATACTGGCTTGTCTTTGAGTTTTTTACCACAATGAGGACAATAAAAATCTTGTAAGGTTACCGGCAAATGACAATATTTACAAGTCAAATGCACTTCCGGGACTTCAACAGTTGTACTAAAAATATTTTGCTCGGGTTCCACATCTCATTCTAACATCCAAAAAAAATCCCCGGTCTCACAAATGTGAGCCGGGGAATAAATTAATCAAAACCCAAAAAGGCTAGCCGCCGGCGATCTCGGGCACCAGGGTGACCACGTCACCGTCGTTCACTCTTTGGTCCTCGACCGGTTCTTCGCCGTTGACGGTCACTTCATAACCTTCGGTGTCAACGCCTTCCAGGACGGTCTCGAGGGGAGCGGATTCACCTTCAAAGGAGACATCAACAACAGACTCACCCATCTTTTCCAGTTTTACTGCGCCCATTTATCCTCCTTTTTTGGATCTGGGTATTTACGGCTGTCACCTCTACCGTATATTGTGAAAGTTCATACGGTGACTAGTAGCGATTATTGTAACACAAGGATCAAATTCTTTAAATCAAAGATAATTTCTTTCTTTATTTCCTCACCCATTACAAACTTTTTGATCTGGCTGGAAATAAGGGAGGCCGCCATAAAAACAGTGTAAGCGATGGCTCGGGAAGTACATGGAGCCTGCAATGCATGATCATCATCGTAGAGTTTTGTCTCATACCAACGCACGGCATTGGGATCTGTGGGTTTAAAACTATACACCCGTAATACCTCAATACCCATCCTTGCTTCAACATAAAAGGGAACCTGGATGTTGTATTTTGCCGTGCCCCAGATCTCTTTTCTTGCCGCCATTGTATGCACGGCACTGACCATTATTCCCGAAGGCCTGATGGTTTTGTCAAATAGCCTTTGCTCCGGTAACACCAGGCAATCGGAAAAGTCCGACGCGATCTCGGCCAAGGCGACAACTTTAGGTTTCCCGACATCTTTTTTACGGTACAACTGGTTGGGTAAGTTATGGTTATCTACCACATCGTCGTCGTACACTTTGATTTCCGGAAATCCCATTTTGGCCAGGCTGATCACAGTTGGTGATCCGATGCCTCCCGCACCCACTACAGTCAGTTTGATTTTCCTGAGTTCGTTTGGCGGTAATACATCAAGTTGTCTCCAGTAATCGATCATTGGTTTCTCTCCTTTTTGTTCAAGCTGGCTTTTTTGGGATTTACCGGTATTTCCTTGGGAATTGTGAAAACGACCTTACCGGCTACTTCCTCGGCCAGCAATTTTCGCATTTCCTCATCCGGAACCAAGATCACCCTGAGTTCGAGTTTGTCGACAGATAGCCTGATCGGTTTAAAAATGTCGACTCTTCCTAAATATTCACCCGCCTTATTACCTACGATCGAGACCATCCATTCATTCCTGAAACCGGCGATGGTCTTTTCATCGGTCCCAACCGACCAAAAAACGGGCATATCTGCGTGTGAATGCCACCACAGTTTAATTACAGCGGGGTTATTCCCTTCGTGGATCATTTGGTATAAGAACCGTGCCACCGCCTTACGGTCCAACTTGGTATCGGACGGTGTACAAGTCTGATTAAACAGGTAAAGGTCCTTTATAAGAAAATCTTGTTTGCCGAATATTTCGATACTTCCGAGGCCTGAAATTTCTCCTTCTGCCAACTGAATATACGTGTCGAGTTTGATTTTGACCTCAGGAGATATATAAATGACTGGTAATCTTGGAAGATACTCATCCTTCTTCATCGGTTTGACTCCCTTTTAGCGGCCATCGGGAAATGTCTTCGTACCAACCTTCGGAATTGCAGGTTCTGAGGAATTGAAGCATCATAAATATTACTACTTCATATTCCATCTCGCCTATAAGTTGAGGAATGCTCTCGGACAGATTTCCGAGACAACAATCGCCTTCTTCATCGACGTGAGGATGATAACAGCTCTCTATTACCCTGGTTTTGTTAAAACACTGCACACCGCCATCATATCCGTCCGGTCTTATTACAATGTCAAACTCACCGATATCGTAGACCTTGCCTTCGTACTCGATATCGATTTGACCCACCGGTACGGTGATCGAATCCGGCGTCACGGTGACTCTTCCTCCAACGGCGATCTTCTCCAAGGCTTCAAACCTTTTATCAATATTGTCGAAATCGAAACGATCCAGTAGTTCATGTATAACCTTTTTCTTGTCCAACAGCCCTTGACGTTCTCTTACCGTACGGACGATTGTTGCCTGGTACTCACGGATTGTCTCGTTAAGTGAGTTGATCCTTTTGTCGATCGACTGTTCTTGGGAAGCCACTTCTCCGATGTAGAGGTTATGAAAATTCCTTCGAGAGGCCTTGGCAACTCTTTCTTCCATGGCGCTTTTGAATCTCTTCTTGCCGGCATCACTTTCATCCATGAACAAACAATAGTCGTCCATGACATGGGTAATCAAGACATCGCTATCGGGGCCATGACACAAATCAAAAAGCACAAAAATATTGTTCTTGGCAAACTCAGCCACCGGTATACCGTCAGGATCATAAACTGTCTCCAGGGTATCGGTCGCGACCATACAATCTTCTTGGTTGCTATTTAAAGCTATCCCATAAGCAGTCTTGATCGTGGTCGTGCTGGTGCAATTAATCGTAAAAGGCACGGCAAAGATCCTTATAAACAAAGTATCTTCGCTACTTTCAAGCGAAACCTCATCGTTGTGCGGCACAGAGACGAAAATGTTGATTTTTAGCTTTCTGGCATACGTTTTAAGTACTTTTTCCATCGCGTCCCAGTCTTCAAATCGACCGGCATTTATACGGGTTACTTCACGTTTTTCAAACATTCATACCTCCGTTTGGGGTTTGATTTATTAAAGAGCAAATCAGGCCAAAAGGCCTATGCAGCGAATTATATACTATCCTCTAGGTTTACCCAAATGCTTAAAATACTCCACCTGTCTCAGTCTCCTCAAAGCCTCTTCCTTTTTTTTATAAGGCCCACCCAGGTTCCTTTTAGTTTTTTCGGACAATACAAAATATCCTTCTTTTTTCTTCACGATCATCAGTAAGAAATATCACTAATATACTCCAATATAAATATATCAAATAACCTAGTTCTTTTGGGCTATGATTATTCCCGTAGACCTTAAACTTCCCAATTCGTCTTCGGAAAAATTAAAATCCTTTCTCCACAATTCTCGCAAAAACGGGATTGTATAGGATTCTTTGTACTGGATCTTCATACCTAACAAATTGAATATCTGTTCATATTGTTCAAATGAGACCGGTACGTAATTCTCTCTTCCTTCACGCTGCCAATTATCCTGATACATATATTTAAGAAGGAAATGATTGATCTGTTTTATTGAATTCATCTTCCCGAACCAATTCTCAAAATCTCCCATTAAAGGTAGAAGACTGTTATTTTTAGATATCTTTTCCATCATGTCCTCAAGCCATAGATCGGCACTACGCATATAGTCGTCAGTGATCATATCTCTAATGATCAGTACCCCTTTTGTTTTTAGGATTTCGTGAGCGTCAGCCAAAGCTTTCACGACTGTCGATATACCCTCCCCGTAAGAAAAAAATTCATGAAGTACGGAACAAAAAATTGCCGCGTCAAACCTTTCCGGTTTTGCCAATCTTTCCCTTAAAAATCCGTATTCAAAAGATACATTCTTTCTGTCGCCAATCTTTGTTTTAGCTATATCAATAAATTCTTTATTAAAATCAATCCCCACAAAACTAATATCGGGAAACAGGTCCGCCAATGCCAAAGTAACTGTTCCGTCGGCACAGCCAATATCCAGAACGGATTTGGTACTTTTAGGTATGAATTTGGCTATCTTTAGCTTTTCCTGTAACGGTTTGCTCATTCTTTCCAGATACAAGGCTGAGTTTGCGATATCTTGCATATGGTTTCTTACAGCTTTAACAATTCCAGTACTTTATATATCACAAACGCCGGCCAGAAAATTGATTTCCCAATACCGATAACAATAGCTGAAAAAGTCACGGCATTATGTAAAAAATAAAAAAGTGCACCAATAACTCCTAGTCCGTAGAATGCCCCTGATCCTGCTTCGTTTTTCATCTGAATCATGAAATTATTAATTAATTAAATTATATTCTTACGTTATTTCTTGTATTTTTTTACTACTCTTTTCGCCCAATCGTGAGGCCGGAAATTGACCAAATACAAACTGATCAATATACCGATAAATATATATATAAAATCCGGCAAGGACGGATGAATTAGAAGACGTATGAACTGGAAGGGGAACATTACTATAGTTAAGGCTACCAACAAGTCGACCCCCCAGTTCTTTTTGTAAATCAGTCCGATCGACCCGGCGATCTTCACTCCACCCAAAAGAATAAGATAAAAGGCCAAGGAAACATTATGAGCCAGCAAATTTGGCACAACTCCATGCGTCAACCTTACTATTAAATCGTGTGGGTCCTCTAGGAGCTCCTGAGCTGCATAGCTGTTATAGCGGGTGAGTACTGTTTTGCCATAAAATATTATTCCTGTTCCTAAGATAAACTCAACCAGACCATATATGAATTTATACGCAATTATGTACCACGATACGTGGTACTCCTCTTCAATTATTTGTTCGTCGATCATCGGCTTCACTCCTCATAATTGTACCTGATTCCTACTTGATTTTAAAAGACAATATCCTGTATAATAATGCTATCTGCACTTTAGGAGTAAATGATGCCTGTTCAACTGTCAGAAGCCGTAATTTTGAAGCTGGTAACCGGGTTTTTTGGTAATAGTTTCGGAGAACTAAAATACTCGGAAATGAATGAGATTTATACTTTTAGCTTGGATGGAAATAAGTTATTTAATCTTCAAATCACCACCAATTTCAACAACTTTAGTCTATCGATTGAAGCCCTGGATGTTGATCTTGAAGCACTCGTAACTGTTGCCCAATCTTTCGATCGGAAGTACAAGCCGGAAGATATTTATATCTATTGACCGCCCGTGATGGGCGGTTTTTTCATTTAGGCTCAATGAGGATAACAATTTGGCCACAGGCCACCTTTCCCTTTTGACAAGGCATAGGCGGCTGTTTGAACGGAATCTTTTGCCGAAAATCTAAGGCTAGCTGCAGGGTCTTCGCCCATCTCGACCCTTATATTTTTCCAGGTTGTCGAATCAAACTGGAAAAGCCCCACATAAATATAATTTATTGCACTCGAATTAAAACCGGATTCACAGATGGCAATATGTCTTAAAACGTTTTGATCCACCGCGTACTGTGATCCGAATCTATCAATAAATCCATTTACATCTTGAGATGAAGCAGGCGAGGGCGTTGGTGTAGTAAGCGGTGTCACTTTTGCCAAAACCTTTGGTTTGGCGCTAATTGACGCCACCTCACCGGATGTGGTTGCCACTACAGAAGCCGATGCCGTTGATGGCAAAGAAATAATTGGCAAAGGGTCTGCCGCCGGGCTGATAAGCCCCAACACTTCTCCCTTGTTGGTCCTGATCAACAGAAGAATGGCCAAAACAGGAACGGCTATTAAGGGTAGCAAGAAATAATATCTCCATTTCTGCATTCTCCCAAATTCTAGCACTTGGCAATTAACCAATTCATCCTCAATAATGTATTATTGTTTACAGTAATCAGATGATAGGTATATAATCTAACCCTCAATATGGCTTATTCAAACATACCCCTAGGCGATCGGGCACCACAGGTGATCAATGCGATTGTGGAGATCCCCAAAGGCTCACACAATAAATACGAATACGATGAAGAAATGGACGA
>DASVZW010000020.1:0-3330 GCA_036391475.1 Patescibacteria group bacterium
TTTTGAAATAGATTCAAAAAAATCCGCCATTCGGCGGATTTTTTCTTTTAATTCCTTTTGCGTTTTATTTAAAACACTGTAAACATGAGGAACTGGCAGCGTCTGGGCAAGCAGGAGTGGCCTGACCGACCTGATTGATGATGGTTTGTGGACTGCCGGCACTGACTAACCATGATGTACTCGCATCGGTTCTGGACGACTTACCTTCAGGTGAGAAACAAACTACTACATTGGTAAGGTCGGCAGGATCGGAAGCTACGTAAATCGGAGTACTACCAACGCCTTGAAAGAATGTCGTTTTTAGTTCACCGTCGGTGACCAAAGTGCCATTAAGACAAGTTTGGAAGGCAGCGTTTTGAACGTTCATCACACTGGTTCCGATCGCTCCCAAAGCAGCCAGAGGTTGTCCACCCGCACGACTACAAATTCCGGAAGTAGCGTATGTCGTCAAATTCCACGGGAAAGCACCATGATTTGCGTAATATCTTGTTAATGAAGACAACAACTCAATGGTTGCACTTCTATTATTTGTATCTCTTGCTTTCTTAAGTTGTTCAAACGGATCGATAGCCGCTAAGAGACCAGCAGCTAGAATACCCAATACACCAATGACGATCAACAACTCCATTAGTGTAAAACCTTTGGTAAGAGTTTTCATATTTTCTCTATTTTTTTAACCTTTTACTAATAAATAATAAGTCCTTATATCAATATGAAACATTAGAACTGGCTTGTCAAGTTATATATAGGCATGATGACTGCGATCACCAAAAAACCTACGCCAATTCCCATGATAATCATAATTAACGGTTCGATCGCCGTGGTTAAAGATTTAATTTTTGTCTCACTTTCAGATTCATAAAATGAAGCCAACTTGGCCAGAACCTCATCCATTTTGCCGGTCTCTTCGCCAACCGCGATCATCTGGGCCAAAATCGGGGGAAATCCTTCAATCCTCCCGATGGCTTCGGATAAAGCTACGCCTTTCTCCACAAAAACGGCGGCTTGTTTTACCTGAGTTCCAAACACCTTACTGCCAAGTGTATCGGCAACAATATTTAGAGCGTCCAAAATAGATATACCGGCACTTAATAAAACACTAACGGTTCTGGCAAATTCGGTTAAGATCAGGTCCTTTTTAAGCTTTCCCCAAATAGGCAATCTGAAGGTGATCTGTTCTATGATGAGAGATCCCACTTCCGTCTTGGACCAGTTCATATAAAGAAAATAGGCACCAATAGCTAAGGCTATCACTACTACTATGTACTGGCCAAAAAAATTACTTACGCCGATTAATATTTTAGTTGGTAATGGCAGATCGGCTCCAAAATCTTTGTACATTGCCGTCAAACGGGGGACCACCAAGACCATCATGATAATGGCAATAACGATCATTCCTACAAAAACGATCGCCGGATACAAAAGTGCACCCTTGGTCTTACTTCTAAACTCCCGTTGGCTTTCCAAATTTTCGGCCAATTTTTTCAAGACTACATCCAAAACACCGGCAGCTTCTCCAGCTCTTACCAAGGCAATGTAAACCGAAGAAAAAACTTCTCCCACCGAGGCCATGGCATCGGCCAAAGTCGAACCTCCTTCAACTTCCGTCAAAACATTATCAATGATTTCTTTTAAGGCCGGACTAGATTGGTTTCTAAGGATCTTAAGTGCATCGACCAAAGGCAAACCGGAACTGATCATTGTGGAAAGCTGCCTGGTAAAATTCGAAATATCGTCGGCCTTGGGCTTGGAAAATTTCGATACTACCGCTTCGATGTTAAAAGTATCGGCAGTGGAGAGCTCGGTGATCAGAAGTCCTTTACTCCTGAGGATAGCCGCTGCCTGTTTCTCGTCGGCGGCCTCCAATGATCCGGTAGATACCTCACCGGAGGAATTCCTAACTTTATAACGAAACATTTTCATCGATTTTTATACATTGCCAAGTAATTTCTCAAGCAAAGAAGGTCTAATTGAATACTCCAAGGCCACCATTCTGTCTACCAAACCACGGTTGACCAATTCCGCCAAACTTTGTTCGATCAATCTCATACCGATGTTGCCGCTGGTCTGAATGATGTTGTCAATTTGGAAAGTTTTATTTTCCCGGATAGTATTCCTAACGGCCGGGGTTACTACCATGATCTCGGTAGCGACAATTCTTTTTCCGTCTTTAGTTGGTATCAAACGTTGTGAAATAACAGCTTCCAAAACCATCGACAATTGAAGCACAATTTGCTCTTGCTGACTCACAGGAAAACTATCAACGATTCTTTCAATCGTTTGTGCAGCCGAGTTGGTATGCAACGTCGCAAAAACCAAGTGTCCGGTTTCGGCAGTTGTCATGGCGGCGGCCATTGTTTCCGGATCACGCATTTCTCCGATATACACGATATTAGGATCTTGTCTGAGCACCGATTTTAAGGCATGGGCCCAATCTTTAGTATCGGTCTCCAATTCACGCTGTGATATAAAAGACCTTTTGTTAATATGCAAAAATTCCATAGGATCCTCAATTGTTACGATGTGTTCGGATCTGGTTTGATTAATTTCATCAATAATTGCCGCGAAGGTTGAAGATTTTCCGGCTCCGGTAGGACCGGTTACCAGAACAAAACCCTGTTTCAATTTTGTGATGTTATGACAGATCGAAGGCAATCTCAATTCATCTATCGAGGCAATTTTGTCAGGGATATAACGCAAAGAGATCGCCGGTGTTCCTTTTTGAAAATAAGCATTGGCTCTAAAACGGGCCTTACCGGGAATACTAACCGAAAAATCAATTTCAAAATCTCTAATGTACACCTCTTTTTGGTTTTCATTCATGAGCGATACGATCAGAGCCATCAACTTTTCTTGCTCCATCGGACCCGCCTGGTTGTAGACCTCCAATCTACCGTTATTCCTAAAAATTGGTGGGGACCCAACCATTAAATGCAAATCTGAAGACTGATTCTGAACTGCGATCAACAACAACTCCTGCATTAATGCTTGCATTTATACTTGGGCTACTCTAATAACTTCCTCCAGCGTTGTAACTCCGTCCAGCGCTTTCAGATAACCATCCTGTTTCATAATAATCATTCCGTCGTCCATGGCTGCCTTTTCTACTGTTTCCGCATCGGCTCTTTCCAAAATCAATTTTGCAATTTTTTCACTTACTCTTAATACTTCATAAATACCAATACGACCCGTATACCCCGAATGACCACATTTTTCACAACCGGCCCCTTTATAAAGCATAAACTCTACGCCATTTTTTTTCGCCAACTCAACTTTTTCCGGATTCGACTTTACCCAACCGTCATATAAATTACCCAAAACCTCTTTCAT
>DASVZW010000021.1:0-6267 GCA_036391475.1 Patescibacteria group bacterium
AAACTCGGCCGGAGAAAAAATGATCGCCAAAGGGATTAAAGAGGGCGAAAGAAAATTTATAATGACTTTGGAAGAAGCCCAAAAAATCGGCAATATTGATTTTCTTTTCTTTGGGGGAGACATGGTAACCGGATACGGCGAAAGGGGATTAACCGGACCTACGTCGTTGGAAAACGTAAAAAAATTCAAAGCTACTTTAGATAATTATTTTTTAGGCACACCCAGACAATTTATGGCGGGCGGGCATGAGTTGGGTTATGTTTTACCGCTTTCTACCGATCCCGAAGGGGGTCCCACCGAGAAAAGTATTCAAATTTTTGAAGAAAATTTTAACCAACTTTATTACACCTATTCGGAAGGGAGATATAAATTTGTCGTCTTAAGTTCCGATCTGGAGATGATGAGCGGAGGTACCGAAAGTATGATTCAACGCCAAAAACTCCAACGTGAGTTTTACAAAGATGAAATAACTTACACCGGTCCCGAACAAAAAGTAGTTCTAATGATTCACGATCCCAATGCCTTAGCTCCAATGTTTAACTTCCTTGAACCAAACCTCGATAAAATTGAGAAAACCTTTTCTGGCCATCTTCATGCACAGTGGGCTACTCAACTTTTTCCAAACTTATGCACTCTTGCTTCGTCACAGCTTTTGGAACTACCACTTAAACCTTTGTTTGATAAATATTTTCCCGGAAAAGCCGATGAAGTCTGGGCATACTATAGTCAATACAGAAACATCGATAAAATTTGGAAATCTGTTAAATTGGTGACTATTCCCGCTCCGGGTGGTATTGGTGGAATCGGTGGAGGATTTTTACTTGCCGATCTGAAACCGGAAGGAATTGAAGTAAAGAAGATTAAAGCCCCGAAAGAATAAACTCTTATCTTGGAAGGATTATCATTGTTGTGCACCAAGAGGGATTTGAAGTCCTCGGTCGATTCTGCTGAATCGCCTCTGACCGTGCCTCGGTGCCGTCGCACCTCCGTCAGGTTCAAATCCCTGGAGGAATAATAAAAATTCTCCGCTAGGGAGAATTTCTTTTATTGTGCACCAAGAGGGATTTGAACCCCCAACCTACGGTTCCGAAGACCGGCGCTCTATCCAGTTGAGCTATTGGTGCATGGATACATTTTAAACTCACATCTGCACTAATAGCGAACTCATAAATTAGCGCTCTAATTCTGAGCATCATAATCGAACGAAGTGATTATGAGCCTGAATTAACAGGAAGCGCAGGCAGACATTTCAATAACCCAGTTATTGAAAGGATAACGAGCAAACTGTTATCCAGTTGAGCTATTGGTGCAACAGATATATTTTACCCTAATAAACTTGACAACTTCTTCTTTTTTTGACACGATGATAAAGAAGACACATGTTCAAAAAATTTGTCGCATTATCAGCTTTGTTTTTTCTCACTTCAAAGATTGTTTTTAATCTTAATTTGGGCAATTCCGATGGAGAAACCTCTCAGATGCTTTCTCCTAAACCGGATATCCTCGGATCTACTACCTATACCGTCCCTGAACCAGAAGCACCTTATGTCTTCGCCGCTTTACCCTCATTTGACGACAACATAAAAACTTCGGTAAAAACCGCTGATGCCCGGGCCGAGATTATTCGGCAATATCTCAAAAAATATGACTCTCCCTTGGAACCGGAGTCCGAGTTGATCGTGGAATTAGCCGATAAATACAATTTTGACTATCGTTGGTTAGTCGCCATTGCTCAACAAGAATCGAACCTTTGTAAACACATTCCGGATAATTCTTATAACTGTTGGGGGTGGGGGATATATCCCGATCCGGCCGACCCGACTGTTTTGAAAGTTACCCGGTTTGATAGTTATGACGATGCTCTACGTCGCATTGCGCCACAATTCACCAGAATTTTCCTTCAAGGTAAACACTATAAAGACCCTATGGAGGTCATGAAAACCTACACACCACCCTCCGACGGCTCATGGGCCAATGGCGTAAACAATTTCTTTGGCAAGCTCGAATAACCCCTTTTAATGGTAAAATAGCCTGTATTTGTCAGGGTGGCGAAACTGGTAGACGCGCTAGCCTTAGGAGCTAGTGGAGCAATCCTTGCGGGTTCGAGTCCCGCCCCTGACACTTTTTGTTTAATTTTGCCCTTGGGCAAAATTAAACAAAACAATGAATACATTGGCGGGACTCGAATGACGGAGCTGCGACGGCAGCGAGTCGGGGTCGACGAATTCATCACCAGATGAATATCGGTGACCGAATCCCACCCCAATTGTTTTCAATAATTTATAAAAATTTATAAGATCAAACCCAAAATGGACATCAAAGAAATCAAATCGGAAAAAAACGTCGCTACCGTTGAAGTAAAAGTTAACAAAGCAGAGATCGAAACTCACCGCGATCACGTCGTCGACGAGATGATCTCCCAGGTTACCGTCAAAGGCTTCCGTCAAGGCAAAGCCCCCCGGGCAATTGCTATCGAACATTTAGATCCGGAGAAACTTACCGATCACCTTTTAAACCACATCTTAAATGAAGCCGTTACCGACATCATGAACGATAAAAAATACCGTCTTTTGGGTAGACCGGTCCTGGAAAACATCGACACCAAAGACGAAAAAGAATGGACCATCAATATAAACTTCCCTTTATACCCCGAAGTTAAGCTCGGTGATTATACGAAACTGTTTGTTAAAAAAACCGAATCCAAAAAATCAAAAACCAAAGAAACTGCCGGAAAACCGGAAAAGGCTACTGACGAACGTCTCAACGATATCTATCAGGCCTTATTAAATGGAATTGAAGTCGATATTCCCGCTTCCGTAGTTGACGAGGAAGTAAACTACAGTCTAAATCGGCTAGCCAACCAAGCCAAAACTTTGAATCTTTCCCTCGAAGATTACTTAAAAGCAGTAAATAAATCATTAGAACAGATCAAGGAAGAGTATTCCAAAAATGCTGTCGAAAGTCTAAAACTGGACCTTATTCTTCTCGCCATTGCCAAAGAACAGAAGATCGAGACAACTGATGAAGAAGTTGCTAAAATGGCAGAAGTGGGTCAAGTACCTGAAAGCCAAGTAGGCCAACTTAGAGCAATTCTAAGTCGCCGAAAGACCATTGAATATTTATCAAGTCTTTGATATTATAGGACTGCATGAATAACGGTTGGTCTAACCAAACCAAGTCAACTGCACCAAACGACAAAATCCAGAACTTTTTGGAGGCTCTCCGATCGTCACAAAACAAGTCAGACATGCCTAACCGGGAGGTCGGCTCAGTCAATAACCCTTTTGCCGAATTTCAAAATCGCAAAGAAATCGAGAAAAAACGTATTGAGGAATTTCAAAATGCTCGTACTTCAGAGTGGAACCGCGTTTATTCCTCAAAAGAAAAAGAAGTCGCCAGAAGAATCGAACAGATCAGAATCGATCTCCAAAAATTGGCCAAACAAGTTAAAACCCTGGATTCCAACCTAACAAAAGCCGTAATGACTCCTGTTGTGGAAGCAGGGGAGTACCACATTACATATCTCGAACACCTCAAAGAAGTTATTCATCTATTTTCCTTAAAAGCTTCTCAAGCCAACAACTGGCTGGAAATGTATAACCGCCGCTCCCACAAGATGGGATTCTATTGGTCTCAGGCAAAATCCAAGGGTTCTTCTTACACTCAAAATAACGAGAGATCTGTTGCCACCTCAATTGGTTGATGTTAAAATACAGCTTATCAAACTGAGCTTAAATGCCCACGTTTGACTGTGGGCCCGTGGCGCAGCTGGCTAGCGCGTTGCATTGACATTGCAAAGGCCATTGGTTCGAGTCCAATCGGGCCCACAACAAAAGTCTCGCTCTTGTAGCGAGACTTTTTTGTTATGGGGAGGCCCGATTGGAACTCGAAAGTCGGAGCCAAACCCGTAACGGTTTTGGCGAGACGGGTCTTAAACAAAATTTACTAATTTTAGTTTAAGACGAGTCCATGAGGGCCACATTAGTTTATGGCGATGTCCATATCGGGCTAATAATTGGATCTCGAATGCCGGAGCCAAACCCGTAACGGTTTTGGCGAGGCGGGCACGTAGCAAAATCTACTGATTTTGACGGAGTGCGAGTCCATGAGGACCACAACTCTGAAGAAACCGGTGTCCATATCGGGCTATATGGAATTCGAAAGTCGGGGATAAGCTAGAGTATTTAACAACAAAAAAGCCACCTTTTAAAAAGGTGGCTAATGATTTTAACCCTGAGATGGAAAACCGGATGACCCACCAGAAGGTGAACCTCCATCTGCTGACGGTCTGGGTGAAGGCCTATTGGCTGTTCCACCGTCGCCGGGAAAAGGATTATATGCCGGTGCACCGGGGTCAAAGTCGAAGAAATTATCCCTAACTGCACCCCGTCCGGGATAACTGTCTTCATTTACACCACGTCCTTCCTGCCGGCGTGAATTCGCATCGCGGACATTATTGAATAGATCTTCGAGGATCGTGACATTGTTTCTTGTTATGATCCCATCACTTTCGTCATACCAAAAGTAATCATAACCAAAACTTATCAACGATTCACACCGAAGGAAAAAGGAAGGAACGATGATCTCCTCGTCACCCAACTTAAAAGAATACTCATTAATAAACGAACTCCGAAACCGTTTAAGCAAAAGGATAAATTTATTAACCGTTTCACGATACTCATATAAATTTGGTTTATCGTGGTTCAAGTGGAGAGTAGCTATTTCGTTATAACTAAGCGCACCATGACCACCATGAAATGCAACTCCATCATCGGACATATTGCCTCCTTTTTAAGGTACTGACAAGTGGAATTTATCATTTCTTATATCAGAAGTCAAAACTTGATGTTTCTATTCCAAACCAAAGTGTTATAATCCTTTTCACACTCGCGGGTGGGTAGGCTTGGTGCCATGGCACCTTTCGCTACGCAGGGGTCATTCCCTCCACCCGCTCTCGCCCCGTTTTTCATAACGGGGCTTTTTTTTAGCCCATAATCTTAACTCCTTTTGTAATCGAAGCTAAAATAGAGTAAAATACACTTAAATAATAATCATATAAACAAATTGGGTAAGTATTACCGAATCAATCAGAATATCAGATATCCCGAGGTCCGCGTCCTGGATCAGGAAGGCAAACAACTCGGTGTTTTAAGCTCCCGTGAGGCTCTAGAAAAGGCCGCCGCTTTGGGACTCGATCTAGTAGAGATTACCGACAAATCCACCCCTCCCATCGTTAAGATCATTGATTTCCAAAAATTCCGTTATCAGGAAGAAAAGAAGGATAAAGCCGGATCTTCAGCTTCAGGTCAAGAGACCAAAGAGCTCCGTTTTAAGCCCTTTATGGCCGAAAATGACGTTAACGTCAGAGTTAAACAGGCCGAGAAGTTTCTCAAGGCTGGCGATAGAGTGAAATTAGTAGTAAAATACCAGGGAAGGGAAATCACCAAGAAAGAGTTCGGCGAAAAAGTCATGCAGCAAGCATTAGACAGTCTAGCTGAAATTTCTACGGTTGTGGAAGCACCCAAATATATGGGTAAGCTTTTGATCGCCCAGATAAAACCAAAAAAATAAAACGACTATGAACAAAGTCAAGCAAAAGACCAGAAAAATTGTCATGAAAAGGTTCAAAATTACCGGAACCGGTAAAGTCCTTAGACGTAGCCCTTACATGAGACACCTTCGACGCAAAAAGAGTAAAAAACTCATCCGCCGATACCGTCACTACCAAGAAGTAACTGGTAAAATCGCTACTAAGATCAAGTCAATGCTTCACTTATAAACTGACAACAAACTTATATGCCTAGAACAAAAACCGGTACAGTCCGCCGTCAAGGACACAAAAAAGTCTTTTCCTTAGCCAAAGGATTCCGTATGTCCCGCAACCGTCTATTCAAGGTTGCCCACGAGGCCGTCATTCACGCCGGACAATACGCCTATAATGGCCGTAAAGAAAGAAAGCAGCAATTCAGAACCACTTGGATCAGTCGTATAAACTCGGCTCTTTCTACCCTCACCGGAGCTCCCAAGTACTCTGTCTTCATCAAAGCTCTTTCCGACAAGAAAATTGCTTTGAACCGCAAATCACTTGCAGCTTTGGCTGTCAAACTTCCCAACGCTTTTAAGGACGTCGTTTCCTTTAGTGTCGAAAAATAGGGGAGTTTTTAACACAAGTCTTTTATGAACAAAACTCCCCTTACCGGGGAGTTTTGTGTTTAAATTAAACAAAATGGATCAAAGTACCGAAAACCGTATTAAATCAGTATTAGA
>DASVZW010000022.1:0-9179 GCA_036391475.1 Patescibacteria group bacterium
ACCACCGTACATATCGGGGACGTAGCCGTCCCAAACCTTCCAGGTAGGATAACGAGATTTTATGAGACTAACTAGTTCAGAGTTGAGCATAGTAACTCCTCTTAAGGTTTTTTGAACTAGGCGGACATCTTGATCGACAGATCGGCGGTGGGACCGACAAATTTGAGCAAAACCGAGTCATCGATCACTGCTTGAAGAAGCATTTGAACCTCATCATAGAGATCCAAGTAACTTTTGTCGAGGTGAAGGGTGAGAGTCTCGTACTCAGGGGAGCAGCCGAGATCAAGGGTGCCGATCGGGTAGTAATCCATGCCCAGCCATCTCAATAGAAATATAGCCTTGGGATCCTTTTTTTCGATAAGCCGGACATGAAAGCGGTAACCGTCTTCGAAGCGGGTTTCAAGCGTTGTCCGGTAGCCATTTTTGGCCAAAGTAAAGGCTAGATGATCAAGAAACTCTTGATTCATAAGTTTCTCCTTGGGAACAGATTGGGAAAGTGCTTTCA
Organism: Patescibacteria group bacterium; assembly: GCA_036391475.1. GTDB lineage: Bacteria > Patescibacteriota > Microgenomatia > UBA1400 > MFAQ01 > CAIQPO01. The sequence continues at coordinate 506 of DASVZW010000022.1, forward strand.
GAGAGGATAACACGAGAAGTCTAGATTTACAAATTTAGTACAATAGGGGCAAATGATGGAGCGAGAAAAATTACAAATGAGGCCAGTTGACGCAGTAGCAGATGCGATGATGGTAGCCGTGGTCAAGCAAATTGGGATGGAAATAACCATATACAAGCGGTCCGGTAAGCTTAACGGTGATTTCGAGGATCTACTTAAAAAGGGTACGGCAAGTGGCTGCCGTTTTGGATCGGCCCATGTATTGATCTACCTCCAAGAGAAGTATGCCGACTTGTTTAAGAACATGCTGATGATCGAGACTAATGCCGAACACGAATTTACCCTAGTGTGTCCGTGGAGTTGGCATGATTATTTTTTGGTGCAGGGAGTAGACGACGTGTGGTACGCCGGGTCACCGGCAAACTATGGCAGAGAAGGGGTGGAAAGGACCACCAATTTGATTAGAGATAAGAGTTTAGATGTGGTTTTGTCATCGATTAGTGGTCTCGAAGGTGGTTTTTGGCCCAGTAGCGGTCGAATATTTGAAGAGTTGGAAAAGGAGGAGAATCAAGCTAAGGTGGAAATAGACAACAATAATAAGGAAGTAGATTATTTATGTATCTACTATCAAGATGATGAAGTTAAGGCAAAGAGATATTTGATGAGATTTTAAGGGAGACGGTAATTGAAGTCGTGGTTCAGTTCGGTGGTGGTTCTTTTTCCTTGAAAGATGATGATCTGTGGAGAAGAAATCAGGCCGTGCTGTTTGAGAATGGTCAGAGAATAGGGCCTGGAATTATCTATTGGAATATCGTAGGACAGATCGATAGAACTTTGAGTCCCCGCAGCAGTGATCAAGAAAAAGCCGATCTCTTTTAGACCAAAATTTTCTTTATTAACAACATTAAGCGGTAGCCCAAAGTCTCCTCCGGTTTTTGGTAGTGATGATTGAGGAAGGATGTTTACATTTTGGACATTCTTTGGTATATAAATGCGGACGTAGGCGATGTAGTGGCCGGAATAGTTGAATGGTGGGTTGGGATTTGAATCCGTGGAGAGATTGGCAATGGATATCTCTACCCGGTGATGGATTAAATCACCTTGTTTGGACAAAGTGTGAGTGGTTTGCCTTTCGATACAGCAGTTGGCCTTGTTAGCGCCCAGATTGAGCTCGGTTAACATAAAAGTATCGGATGGCCCAGGAGTGATCTGTCCGGCAAAATGATATGCTTCCAAGGTTTTTTGAAAGTTTTCGTTTTTAGAGTTGATAAGGATATTTGAATTTCTCAGATTGCCGAGTATGATTTTGGCGATGTCCAGATATTGGGGTAGCGATAACTGGTGAAGTTTTTTCTTAAAGGCTAGTCCCACAGAAGTGAGGGCATCCTTTTTTTGGGTCGATCCGGGGAAAAAATTTGTTTCGGCCTTACCTTGAAGAAAAGAGTAGAAATTATCGGCGTCAATGTTGGCGTTGTAGTCGGAAACGTTAAAAGGTCCGGTAACTTTTAGGATATCGTGGATAGTAGAAAGACTGATGGTAGCCAAAATATCGGGATTGATTTCACCGCCTTTTTCAAAAAACCAGCGGATAGAAGTAGCCGCGTTTTCAAAGTCGGGTTCGTAGTCGGCGTTGGCCAACTCCCAAGTACCGTGTTTAAAGGAATCTTGAATCGGTTGCGGCGGGGTGACATGTCCTTTTAACTGACCATTGGGAACATAAATATCCTGAAAAGAGACGTCGTACTTGGGTAAGTTCATGGATATCTTGGCGTATGAACCGGCAAACCCACCATTGGCTCTGATCTCCTTGTCATTTTGAAGTAGTACCAGATAAGTAGTGGGCTGACCGATACCTAAAAGATAGTTGAGGTAGGGTAGAAAAGGCTTTAGAGGGGCTACGATCAAGTAAAGCACAACAATAAGTGAGGAAAATACAATTGAGAGAAGTAATTTGAGATGGTAAGACTTCACAATAATATTATAGAGGTAGTATATAAGAGCTTGCTCGTCTTCTTTTCAATAATAATTATTATTGAAATATCCAGACTGCGCTTCCTCTTATATTCCCTTGTAATTCACTTCGCTTAATTACAAGAATGGTAATATTAATTGCATGAGTTTAAAGAACTTTATTATTGATTCTCCGTTCTACGACTTCTTTGGTAAAAGATCATTTGGACAGTCGGGTGAAGATGTGATCGTGGCAACCGAAATTGGAAATATAAAGAAAGGTTTTTATGTCGATGTTGGAGCTTTCCATCCAAAACAGTTTTCCAACACCTATCTTTTTTACAAAAGAGGCTGGGAGGGAATAGTGGTTGAACCTAATCAAGATCTTTGCCGTTTGTATGAAACAATGAGGCCTAGGGATATCTGCCTTAATGTTGGTGTGGGTAAAAGAGAAGCGGTGGCAGATTACATCATGATGGATAATCCGGCCGCCAATACTTTTAGCGAAAAAGAGGCTCTTAAGAGTGTAGAAAAAGCCGGAAGAAAGATACTTAAAAGAAGACCGGTGGCAATTTTACCCTTGTCAAAAATTTTATATAAAAATGTTCCAAAAGGAACGGAGATCGATCTGATGTCGGTAGATACCGAGGGAATGGACTATGAAGATTTGGAATCAAATGATTGGGAAAAGTACCGGCCAAAAATTGTGATAAGTGAAGATATGAAGTTTGACGTTAAGAATTGGAAAAAATCAAAAGTGATGGTACTTTTGGATGAGAAAGGGTACGATCTATTAGCGATGACCCCTTACTCACTAATTTTTAAAAGACATGACTGATACTCAGCAAGAACAGGGGTATCCATTTAGAGCAGATCTGGTAGACAAAGCCGGAGTTACCGAGGGGTCTTTTTCGACCGTAAAAGAATTTCAAGGAGATCCAAGGTGGATCGTGAAAGAAAATGATAACGTCATGGATCATGAATTTATGGAATGGCTGGGCAAGTACGAAAGAGACCGAGAAAAAGCGGGAATGCCTCCTAAATTGAGTCTGGAAAGATTCAAGGAGGAAATGAAAGGGGCCGATGTGATGCTTAAGAAGTTTGGAGGAGAACTGTATGATTTTATTCCCGAGCATCATTTCGTGTACGGAGCCAACCCTGAAGGCAGAAGAAAGGGGTTTGTGGTAATGAAGAAAGTAACCGGTGAAGACGTAATCAAGATGGATAAAGTACCTTTGGAGTTGGTGCCACAATTGGAAAAGCTGATAGATCTTTCGATCGATTTTTTTGATAAAACAACAGAGGAAGAAACATATTTAGGTTTTTTCCCCGACTTGTTCCCGCCATCTCAGGAGGGAAGCGGTGGGGATTTTGGAAATCTGATGTGGGGTGATGTCGATGGGAAAAGAGGGCTATATCTCGTGGATACGTATCCTCTCGATCCGGTGGAGTCGGTACCAATGTTGATGGTTGATCTACAGGAGGCGATGGAGAACTTCGAAATGAAGAAGGGGGTTAGGTTTTCAGACGGTTTTATGGAAAAAGTAATCGACAGGGTGTCGAGAATAAAACCTCACGGAATATAACATTAAGACTCTTCGAAGGGTGGGTAAATAAGAGACATTGATAGGATCAGACTATAGAGTAATAAAAGTCCAAAGGTGGCATGAGAATAGAGTAGGTTTTGTGGATTGAGTGACTGAGGGTCTTTTAGATTTAGATTGATGAGTAAAAAAGCGATGGCCGAAAGGGTCAATAGAACTTGGTTTTGATTTTTTTTGAATTCAACAAAGAGGTAGATGAAGACCAGAATTGTCCAGATCAAGTGATGCTGCCAGGTGAGAGGCGAGGTTAGAAGAATAGTGACTATAAATAAAAGAAAAGAATTCAAGGAGTGTTTTTTAAAGAAATACAGTTGAGAAAGAGTGGTAGCCCAGAGAAGGAAGGAGAAGGTATTGGTGACCAAATGAGCAAATACTGCAATCGGGAGATAGCGGGAAAAGAGAGCGGCTAACGATTGGTTGAAGTAGTAACCGGAGTAATTTGCGGACATAAATTGGATATTTTGAACAAAGGAGATGTTCAGGTTGTGTGGATAGATTAGATCTATAAGTAGGTTTAAAACAATAAATACCAAGAGGAAAACGTAGATAGATTTTGTTTTTTTTAAAATTAGGAAATAGAGAAGGTAAAAGACAGGATTAAATTTCAAAATGGTGATTAGCCCGACGGTAAGGCCGGCCAGTAAATCATGGTGGTGATTTAGGAAAGAGTTAAATAAGGAAAAACCCAAAAAGACAAAAAAATTTATTTGACCTTGGGCCAACGAAAATTTAACCGGAAAAGTTTGAAGAAACAGAAGAAATAATACTAGAGCAATGTTTGGCCGGGAGATCTTGAAGGGAAAGTATTTTGTCAAACCCAATTCTCCGACAAAAAGGTACAATCCAAGGTAAAAAGCCAGTAACGAAAGAGTGGTCCATATTACTTTGGCAACCGGAAAGGGAATTTGTGAGAGCGGAATAAAGAGAAAAAGGGAGGCAGGAGGGTAAAGTAAGTTGGTATAAGGATTAATTCCATGCAAGATATCGCTTCCGGCTTTTAGGTAATAACTATAATCCAAAAGATTGGAAGCTAAAGAAATGGAGATGGTCCTGAAAGCTAAAGGAAGGCTGACTAAATAAAAGAGAAAGAGGATCATTTGCTTCAGATTATAAACCTAGATGATGGTGTAAAATTATAAAGCTTAAGGGATTATCAGTTAGGTTCAAATGAAGAAGCTAAAACTATTCTTAAACATTTGGTTCTTGGATTTCTTCAGATTTGTGCTGATATTGTCCCGGCATATATTAAGGTATTACCTAAGCCCACGGTTTTACAAGTTCGAATCGTTTAAGTCGGTGGTGGTAGGCAAGATGTATCAGCAGAGAGGCAAGTATTCGCATTTGATAGTGAATACATCAGTGTTGGCGGTAATGGTTTTGGGTGTAACCTTGGGACCATCATTGGTGGTAAATGATTCACAAACCCAGGCAGTGCTGTCTTCCGGACTTGGAAATAAAATCGTTTTTGCGTCTGAACCGACTCCAACAGCGGGAGGTCAAGTGTTGGGATTGTCTACCGACACATCGACTCAAGTAGATACAATGACCCAGTATTCGGATAAGCCAAGAGCGGATGTTTTGGATTACACTGTCGTTCAAGGGGATACCATCGGCAATATCGCCAAAAAATTTGGTGTCGATGTTGACTCAATAAAGTGGTTAAACCCCAGTTTAGATGAAAAGAAAGTTAAGCCAGGAGCAGATATCAAAATACCTCCGGTGACCGGAGTGGTACATACCGTTCAAAGTGGTGAAACGATTTATACCATTGCCAAAAAATACGGAGTCTCGGCACAGTCAATTGTTGATTTTCCTTTTAATGAATTCACCAATGATGAGACATTTAGCTTAGCGATCGGACAAACTTTGATCGTACCTGATGGTGTGATGCCAAACGTACCGGTATCCTCACCGAGATCGTTGATGGCCGAGCAACAAACACCAAACGCCGGTGCGGTATCGGCAACCGGAGTTTGGATTTGGCCAGCCAAAGGTATTATTACCCAGTACTTTAAGCCTTGGCATAAAGCGGTCGATATCGCAAATCACGATGGGGGCCCGATCTTGGCGGCCGATTCGGGAACAATCATCCGTGAAGGTTGGGATAATACCGGTTACGGAAACATGATCATGATCGACCACGGAAATGGATTTAAGACTTTGTATGGTCATATGTCCAAGTTCAATGTATCCATGGGTCAGACAGTGAAGCGGGGAGATGTAATCGGACAAATGGGATCAACCGGCCGTTCTACAGGAACACATCTTCACTTTGAGATCAGAACAGGATTTGGGTTGATGGATCCGTTGGGGTATTTGAAGTAAGTTCTTTGGCTTTTGGATCGCTTCGTTTCGAGTGATATTATGGGTTTAATAATGGTAAAATATTGGCATGGTGGATCAAGCAAAATTATTGATTATTGCCGGACGGGGTGGCGATGGAGCCATATCTTTCCGTAGGGAAAAATTCGTGCCTAAAGGCGGACCCGATGGTGGTGACGGCGGTAAGGGTGGCAGTGTATATGCCGAAACCGACTCAAACGAGACAACTTTGAGAAACTTTTCATACTTGCAGAAATTTGAAGCCCCCAGCGGTCAAAGAGGCTCGGGCAGAAAAATGAGTGGCCTTCGAGGAAATGATGTGACGATCAAAGTACCGGTGGGCACGATCATGAAGTTGAAACGGATCAACTTGGAAAAGTCCGGTGATAGACAAGTGTCGGTAAAGGGTATGGGCAAAGGAATGATGGGGACGTTGTTGGAGCAAAAGAGAGAGGTTCCCGAAGAAGAAATTGTTCTTGATTTTGACAAGCAAGGGATGAAACTGTTGATCGCTCAGGGCGGTAAAGGCGGTAGAGGTAACGTTCATTTTAAGAGCTCAACCAACACTACTCCCAGGCATGCAGTGGCCGGACAACCGGGTGAGGCGTTTGAAGTAGAGATGGAACTTAGGATCCTGGCAGATATCGGTTTGGTCGGCATGCCCAATGCGGGTAAGTCAACTTTGTTATCGATGCTTTCTAACGCAAAACCAAAAATTGCCGATTACGCTTTTACTACACTGGAACCAAATATGGGAGTGATGAATTATAAAGGTAAACATTTGGTCATTGCCGATATTCCCGGATTGATCGAAGGAGCCAGTGAGGGGAAAGGCTTAGGAGTTCAGTTTTTAAAGCATGTCGAGAGAACCAGGGTTTTGGTGCATTTGCTTTCGGCAGGAAAAACAGGCGAAGAACTTTGGATGGATTACAAAACAATTAGGGAAGAAATGAAGAAGTTTAATAAGGATCTGGCCAAGAAAAAGGAGATCGTAGTATTAAACAAAATTGATCTAATTGATGAAGAACGGGTAAATAATGTAGTTGCTTATTTTAAACAGAAAAGGGTGACTATACTGCCAATTTCTTGTGGTGCCGGCACCGGAATAGAGGAATTGAAAAATAAACTGATCTCAGTAAGTTAGAATGGTTTACAGTAGTTGACCGCCGGATCAGTACAACCATTTTGGCCATTAACGGTGCAGTTTGGGTCGTCGCAATAATTATCTCCACAAGTGGGCAAAGTATCTTGGGCAACGAGGTGACAACCATAGACTCCATTGGCAGTGGTACAGCCGTAATAGCGGGAGCAGACTTTGTGTTTGGAACATCCGGTGATGACGAAAGCCATACCGGCACCGGAGTTATAGACAGAGATAGTGTCAACACAGGTGGGGATTTTGCTTCCGGCCGGGTCAAAAAGGTTGGTAAGCGTAGAATAGATAGCGAAATTGGTAGGACAATTCTTCTCGGACGCCAAACTTAAGTCTACATATATATCGTAAGGAAGGCCCGTATTTGGATCGCAAGGCATGGCATCCAGGTAAGGCTTTAGGTTTGCCCCGCCACAAGTATAGGTATAACGCCCGGTAACCGGATCAATGGGAAAGGTAGGGTAGCAAAGGTGGTCTTCATAGTAATTTTCAAAAGCAATTCTCAATTTATTGAGGTCGGCTTTGCGGACCGAATCATAGCCTTTGAAAATTTGGGTGATCGGGTTGACGGCCAAAAGGATGGCCACTCCAAGAAGAACAATGATAGTAGTAACAATACCAATTTCAACAAGAGTAAATCCTTTGTGAATTGTCCTCATATCATTAGTGTAGCAAGTTTTTGACATGTTTTATTTGGTTTTGACTAACCAGTAATTGAACCGGATGTCTTGAGGAACAGGGGTATTAACACTAACAGTGAAACCTTTGCCGTCTTCTTTGGATTTAACATAAAGAACCTGATTTTGTGTGTCGGATACCGGGGTAAGGTAAACCAAGGTGTAGCCATCAATACGATTGTTGGGAATGAAGAGTTCTGATTGATTGGCGGGCATGATAGCACTGCCGATACTGGCATTAGAGTTGGTGGAAGCTGAGGCGGAGGCGTCGGTTTGATCACTGGAGGCGGCGATCACTAATTCATTGGTGGCTACCTGTTGGAAGTTGGCGGACCCTGAGGCATCGACGGAACTAACTAGATCTCCGGAATTTCCATAAAGGGCGATCAATTTATTGGCACTAACCGAAGCGGTATCAGTGTTGCCGATAGCCAGTTGACCGGAAATGGTGGCGGTCTTGGTATCGACGGCATCGGCATATAAAGTGCCTTTGAGAAGCAGATCTCCATTGATAACGACTTTACCGGAAGGTAAGAGGGCCATTAAATCTCCCAGGATGTGAACCGGTTTGCTCATATCCGGCTGGATATAGAGATCGGAATTGTTGGAGTTTAAGGAGTTGGCTAGAAGAGTACCACCGACTAAAATATCCTTACTATTTAGAGTAGCAACCTGAAGTGAGTTAAGAACCAGATCGGCGGGAACTGAGGCGGTAGGAGTTAACAATGGATCGTAAGCCAAAAGATTTGAGGATGAAGAGGCTGTTGGATTCAGTAAAGAATCGTAACTATTATATTTTGCTTGAAGATCGGCCAAGATGGCGGAGGCAGTGGAGTATTGATCACCCAATACAGAGAGTTTGTTGCTGAGAGAATCAACAGTAGTACTTTGGATATTGTCGGCATAGAGGGTGCCGGAGACAGTGGCTTGTTTGGCAGTTAAGTTAGAAGCATTTAAAGTTTCGATATCGGCAACAGGTGAAACTAATT
>DASVZW010000023.1:0-2249 GCA_036391475.1 Patescibacteria group bacterium
TTTTCCTCTCAAGCCAGTGGCCAGGTGCCCACGCCAAAACCTCTTTACAGTTATGTCTCCACAGCTTACATTTCTGCTTTCTCCGGACAACCGGAGTATCTGTCCGACACTATCAATCTCGATATCACCGGATATGATTACACTCAGAGAAGCCGGGATATTCAAAGGTTCTACCAAACCGAGAATAAGACATGGGCTTTCCAATTTCTAAAGGATCAAAATATTTCCTATGTCTACGAAACTCCTCTTCAAAGGATTAAACTAGGATTAGGTGACCTTTGTTTAACCAAGATCTTTGACTCGCAGGAAATAAACATTTATAAATTTAATTGTCATGTCCAAAATTAAAATATCGGCAGTCATAAATACTAGAAATGAGGCGGAGAATATTATCGATTGCTTGGAGTCTGTAAAATTCGCCGACGAGATTGTTGTGGTTGATATGGAATCCTCCGACCAAACCAAAGAATTGGCCAAGGAATACACCGACAAAATTTTTGATCATCCAATGGTAGGTTATGTCGAGCCGGCTCGTAACTTCGCCATAAGTAAAGCCATAGGCGACTGGATACTGGTAGTTGATGCCGACGAGAGAATCTCCAAAACACTCGCATCCAAGCTCATCGACATCGTTGAAAAGGATGATTGTGATTTTGTTAGAATTCCCAGGAAAAATATGATCTTTGGTCAGTGGATCAAACACTCCAGATGGTGGCCGGATTTCAACATCAGATTCTTTAAAAAAGGTGCTGTGGAATGGCAAAATGAAATTCACTCTATTCCAATTACTTATGGTAATGGCATTAACCTTCCTCAGGAAGAAGAATTTTCGATCATTCATTTTCATTATCGGAGTGTTGATGAATTTATTGAAAGGGCCATTAGATATTCCCGCCAACAGTCAAAAGAGCTCATCCAGGCCGGCTATAAATTCGATCCGATCGATATCATTAGCAAACCTATCTCGGAATTTATCAGTCGCTTCTTTGCCGGAGAAGGGTATAATGACGGTCTTCACGGTTTGATTCTGGCCCTGTTACAAGCTTTTGCGGTCCTTCTCATTTATCTTAGGATTTGGCAGGAAAATGATCACAAACCGATCTCCGCCTCCGAAATGACACCTGTTTGGCAAAAATCCTTTACGGAAAAGTTTAAAGAGCTTCAATATTGGTACATCACTGTCTTGTTACAAGCCGAAAAATCGAAAGCTAAACGTCTTCTTTACAAAATAAAACGCCGTTTCAACAGATGATTCTTTCATTGATCACCGTTAATTATCACAGCGATGAAGATACTTTATCTTTGATCAATGATTTGGAAAAATGTGACATTCCTTCTGGTATAGAAATAAAAGTTATTGTCGTCGACAACTCCAGATCTGAAGAATTCAAAAAGACACTTGAATCTCATGGAAATTTGATTTACGTTGACAGTCCAAAAGGTAACATTGGCTTCGCCGCCGGGAATAACCTAGGTATAAAAAAAGCTTTGGAAATTAATTCCGATTTGGTGATCTTGATCAACAATGACACCCAAGCTCCCAAAGATCTGTTAGTGAATATTCTCAATTCTCCGATAAAAGATGACAACGTCGGTATTGTGGGTGGCTTGATCTACTTTGCCAAAGGCTTTGAATATGAAGATAAATATTCACGCGAAGATTTGGGGAAAGTAATTTGGTATGCCGGAGGAAAGTTGGATTGGAATAATGTATATGGCAGCCATTTAGGTGTTAATGAAGTGGACAAGGGGCAATATAGTGGTAATTACGATACCGATTTTGTCACCGGCTGTCTTCTGATCACCAAAAGATCGATACTGGACAAAATTGGTCTTTTAAATGAAAAATATTGTCTTTATCACGAAGATACCGATTTTAATTTAAGAGTTAAAAAGGCAGGATTCAGGCTAATGGTTGATACCAGAATAAAACTATGGCACAAAGTCGCTCAAAGCTCGGGCATCGGCTCTCCCTTAAATGATTATTTCCTTACCAGAAACCGATTGGTTCTAGGAATGGACTATGCTTCTGCCCGTACCAAAATTGCCTTGTTAAGAGAAGCTTTTAGAAAACTATTCAACGGTACTCCGGCCCAAAAACAGGCCATCAGAGATTTTTTCTTTTGTAACCTTGGAAAAGGAAGTTGGTTAAAATAAACTAATGACTAAACTATCGGTAATAATCTTAGCTCACAACGTAGAAGATGAAATAATTCCGGCGTTACTCACTTCTAGATTCGCAGATGACC
>DASVZW010000024.1:0-6603 GCA_036391475.1 Patescibacteria group bacterium
TTACCTTATTGATAAGATTAGTCACTAAAAAGACCAGAGCAAAAGTTGCGATCAAACCATGTCTCCCATACATTAGGCTATCCCACCATTGATTGGTGATGAAAGTTGGTGCGATCCACAGAACCGCCATCCAAAACATCCTTTTTTCCTTCCTAAATAATTTTATTAGTCCCAAAATCGCCAAAATTGACAAAACCCAAGTGTTGTTATAACCAATCGGCAACAACCAATTCCGTCCGTATCGAAGCAATGTTTCAATGGTTGGTTGAAAAGCAGCATGCTCCCCAAATTTGGCCGCGTATAGCCAGTACAGACCGCCTAAAAAGTTCGTAGAATATGTTTTTGACAATAGATAGGCATTTACGACGCTTGCGGTAGCCAGAACTCCTAAGGCCCAGGGTAGCAATTTAATCGTTCTGTCTTTGTTCGTAGTAAAAGCCACGAATACAAAAAGAGGTATCCACATTATGACGACGGTATGTGTGAGGAAGGCCATTACCCAGAGTAAACTGGACGCTAAGATATAAACTTTGTTGTCTCTTTTGTCTTTTAGATATTTGCACAAAAAATATAAGCTCGTTATCCAATAAAAGAGATAAGTGGTCTCCATCATAATTGCTTCGTTGATTATCCAAAAAATTGGTACAACGGATAGCAAAACCGCCGACCTCCAAGCGACCTCCTTGTTTATTAATAACTCTACTAACTTGTAGAAATATCTGATGGTCAGCCAAGCTAAAATTGTTTGCATCACTAAAGTCATGGCGGCCGGGTTGATCCCAAATAACTCCCATAATTTGTAAAAAGGCCAAAAGGTCAAAATAAAACCGGAATGCAATGGAGGGTGCCCGGTGGTCAAAGCGTGTAGAAAGTTGTTATCGGCTAGCCTGGTCAAGTACTCTTTTGAATCAAAAAATACGTTATTCCAATTCAAAAGGACTAATCTGGATATGAAAAAAATCAATTGAAAAAGTAGTTGCATAAGATTAATTTAGCTTTACGAGTTATAATAATCATACAATTTCAAAAGCGTTATCAGCCTGTAATCGCCAGGCGAGCCGGAAGAAGAAATTCATTTGAATCTAGAACTTCCCGGGAAAGCCCGTGATAGCTTTAATTAAGTAAACAATTAGATGGTACCACTTCGGGTTGTTTTCCAACCGGAAGTTCTAATCCTTCCAAGGCTATTTGGTAGGATTTTTTTGTATCAAGTCTATAATGACTTAACGATACCTGAAGACAAAACAAAACAAAATAATATGAACAAAACTATAAAACCTCTATCCGACAACTACTCTCCTTCAGTGGTTGAGGAACAAGTCCTGGACTATTGGAAGAAGAACAAGATATTCGAAAAATCTGTGGAAAGCCGTGATCCAAAAAACTCCTACCGATTCTATGACGGACCACCTTTTGTAACTGGAATGCCTCATTACGGTCATCTTCTTGGTTCTATCGTTAAAGACGTTGTCCCTCGTTATCAGACCATGAAGGGAAAGAGAGTTGAGCGTGTTTGGGGTTGGGATTGTCATGGACTTCCTGCTGAAACAAAAGTCGAAAAGTTATTGGGTATCAACTCCAAAAGAGAGATCGAAGATCTTGGCGTTGATAAGTTCGTTTCGGCCTGTAAGAGCTATGTGAGTAACGTTTCGGCAGAATGGGAGTGGTACATAGATCACATTGGCCGTTGGGTTGATTTCAAAAACGCTTACAGAACCATGGATTTACCGTACATGGAATCAATTCTTTGGGTATTTAAAGAGCTTTACAATAAAAACTTCATTTATAAGGGAAAACGGGTTTCTTTATTTTGTCCTAGATGTTCCACTCCTATAAGTAACTTCGAGGTCGCTATGGATAATTCTTACAAAGATGTTACCGACCCTTCCGTCTTTATTAAATTCAAGCTTAAAAATGAAAATGTCTTTATCTTGGCTTGGACAACTACTCCCTGGACTTTACCTACAAATTTTGCCTTAGGTGTCTCCGAGAAATCTATTTATGTTCAGATCAAATTCAATGGAGAAAGTTTGATACTGGCTAAAGACAGACTTAAAGAAGTCTTTGGTGAAGAAGTTTTGGAGATCGAGAAAGAATTCCTGGGAAGCGATTTGGTCGGTAAACAATACGAACCGTTATACAGCTACTACAAACCAAACGAAAAAGACCACCATATTTATTCTGCAGATTTCGTTTCCATGGATGACGGTACCGGCATTGTCCATATTGCCCCCGGCTTTGGAGAAGATGATACCGAGCTAGGGAAACAACACGGTCTATCTATGGCAGATAGCGTCGATGATACCGGACACATGGAGCCGATAATCACGGTTGCCGAAGGAAAATATTTCAAGTCTGCAGACAAACTGATCATAGCTGATCTGGTTAGTAGGGGATTAATGCTAAAGAGTACATCAATTACTCATAGTTATCCACATTGTCATAGATGTGAAACTGCTTTACTCTATAAAGCACAAACTGCATGGTATATCGATATAAAGAGAATTAAAAAACAACTGAAGGACACTAATGAGGATATAAATTGGGTTCCGAAACACTTTAAACATGGACGTTTTGAGCTGGGAATCGACTCGGCTCCCGATTGGTGTATATCCAGATCTCGTTACTGGGGAGCTCCCATTCCTGTTTGGGAGTGTGAGTGTGGAGAAAAAATAGTTCCCGGTTCCATAAAAGAACTGGAGGAACTATCCGGAAAAAAGATAACCGATCTACACCGTCCGGCCATCGATGAGGTAACCATTGAATGCCCCAAATGTCATCAGCAAGCTAGAAGAGTCGTGGAAGTTCTCGACAGTTGGATAGAATCGGCTTCGATGCCTTATGCTCAGATTCATTATCCTTTTGAAAATCAGGAGAAATTCAAAGAGAACTTCCCGGCCGATTTTATTACCGAATACACCGGGCAGCTCCGGGCCTGGTTCTACGTCACCCATGTTATCTCCAACGCACTTTTTGACTCCATTGCTTTTAAGAATGTCGTAGTTACGGGAGTTATTCAAGGTAATGATGGCCGTAAAATGAGCAAGAATTATGGAAATTATCCCGATCCTAAAGAATCTATCCAAAGACTGGGTGCCGATTCACTAAGACTTTATTTAATGGGCAGCCCTATTGTCCTTGGTCAAGATATCGCTATCTCGGATGGTGATTGGGCAAACGAACTTAAGACAACCTTAATGCTTCTTTGGAATTCCTATAAATACTTCGCTTCTTATGCCAGCTTAGACAAATGGGAGACCACCATTGAATACGAAGCTGAACCCTCTTCTCTAGATAGATGGATCCTTAATCGACTCGATCAAACGGTTCTTGAAATGGACAAAAATCTATCTGAATATCAGATTCCTAAAGCCGTAACGTGGATGAAGGAGTTTGTTGATGATCTTTCCACTTGGTATATCAGAAGGTCGCGCGATAGAGTCGGTCCTTCAGCCGTTGATCTAAAGGATAAACAGATGGCCTATACCACGATGAATACCGTCTTCAGCATTTTCCTAAAAGCTATTGCCCCGCTAACTCCATTTATCTCAGAATTTTTATATCGCCACTTAACCGATGAAGAATCAGTTCATCTGGTGGATTGGCCAGAGGTAACTACCGAGAGTATCATCGACCAAAAGTTACTCGAGAATATGAATCTTGTCAGAAAAGTCAGCGAAATGGGTAATGCGGAAAGAAAAAGATTAGCCATTCCAATTAAACAACCTCTGCTGTCGATCATGGTTTCGGGAGAATTTGAGTCCTTAGCGGGCCAAGACGACCTTGTTCAATTGATTAAAGAAGAATTGAACGTAGAAAACGTAAAATTTGAAAAAGCCCAAATCCAAAAAGTTGAATATGACACCACCATCACCGAACATCTAAAGGAAAAGGGCCTTGCCAGAGAGATGGTCCGTGCCATCCAAGAGGCCAGAAAAGCAGCCGGATGCCGTTTGGATGAAAAAATTGACTTGATACTACCCGATTGGCCCACAAAGTTCGTTGACGATATAAAAAGAAAGACTTTGGTGAACAATCTTCAAAAGGGGAGTGAGCTTCAAGTAATCAGATACGAAAATAATGAAGCCGAATAAAGGCATTATTATTTTTAGTTTATTTTTAGTCCAAGTACTGGGATTAGTTACTATTTGGAGCACGGTTCCTGAGTTATTTCTTACTCAGCTAGCTTTTACCATCGTGGGAATAATAATCATTTATTTCCTGGGTAAATCCGATATCAACCTCTTTTTCAGTCTATCGTGGTTTCTCTATTTTCTATCGATTTTTCTGTTGATAATCACTATGTTTCTGGGAAAAAATATCAGAGGTTCGGTCCGTTGGATTGACTTTGGTTTATTTAACCTCCAAACATCCGAATTGGCAAAGCCTCTTTTGGCTATTTTTTATTCACAATATTTAGCCAAAAATAGTCTTAAAAAACTGAAGGATTTACTCTTCTTTCTTTTATTGGCGATCATCCCGGTGGTAATTGTCGCCAAACAACCTGATTTGGGATCGGCTATGACCTTATTATTCCTGCCGATCGTCTTATTGTTTTTCTCCGGGTATGGTAAAAATAT
Source organism: Patescibacteria group bacterium (assembly GCA_036391475.1). GTDB lineage: Bacteria > Patescibacteriota > Microgenomatia > UBA1400 > MFAQ01 > CAIQPO01. Next base: position 4,581 of record DASVZW010000024.1, read on the forward strand.
ACTGATCCTCGGGGTAATTTTGCTTGCCATTGCTATTCCCGTTGAGTCAAAAATTCTAAAGCCCTACCAAAGGCAACGGATCGAAAGTTTTGTTAATCCTTACAAAGATCCTAAAGGTTCGGGGTACAACGTGATCCAGGCTACGATCGCCATCGGTTCCGGCGGTTTGTTTGGTAAAGGCGTTAAGTTAGGTACTCAGTCTCATCTAAACTTCTTACCGGAACGTCACACTGATTTCATTTTCGCGTCTTACGCCGAGGAATTTGGTTTGGTAGGCATGCTGGTCTTATTCGCGGCTTACTACTTTTTCTTACGGTATCTCCTAAAAATTATTGGTTATTTTAAACAAAATCAGTACTTTCTATTTTCCTTATCTGTTTTTTCGGTTTTCCTCTTCCAAATAGTCATCAACGCCGGAATGAATCTCGGTATTATGCCTGTAACCGGCATCACCCTCCCAATTTTTTCTTACGGAGGTAGCTCCTTGATAAGTTTTGCCATCTTCATCGGACTTCAACTCAGGCTCCTTGATTTAATTACCCCCTTTGAGCTATAATTGCGCACATGGAAGATAAAACATTACATGCCGTCATTTTGATGGGCTCAAAACAGTATTTAGTCAAAGTCGGTGACAAGATCGTTACCGAAAAGGTCGACCTCAAAGAAGGTGAAACACTAACTGTCAAAGAAGTACTTTTGACCCACAATGGTGACAAAACCGAGATTGGCGAGCCTTATCTCAAAGATGCCTCTGTTGAATTAGTCTACGGTGGTACCGGCAAGGCCGACAAGATTCGTGTCGCCAAGTTCAAGGCCAAATCGAGATATCGCAGAGTGTTAGGACACAGACAAGCTGAAAGCTATTTCACTGTCAAGTCCATCAACCTTTAATTAATGCGCTTCATTCTATTTGTTGGTTTCGGCAATTCTCTCGCAGAATCTGAGGTGAAAAATCGGATTTCTGGAGCGGAATTGGTCTTTCCTTTGGTATATCGTTTTGAGAAAGATTCGGTAGATGAAGCCAAAAAATTGGTCTCCCAGCTAGGTTCGTCCTTAAAGCTAGCCAAAGAACTGGTAGGTGTTAAAGTGGAACCTTCCTCTATAGCCTCAAATATTACTCATAAGAACTTTTCCATTACCTTACTCGGTGGACAGCCGACCAAGGACCAATTCCTCATTCAGGTTAAAGAAAAGTTGGAAAGAAGCCGTTTTATCGAAGCCAAAGATCCGTTTGGTCTATCTCCAATAATCATAACCAAACATAAAGTAGATGAATTCTTTATTGACACCGAAAAAGAGATTATCTATCAAACTGTTTGGGTTCACAATTTTGAAAACTGGATAAAAAAGGACAGGCGGATGCCCAAGATCAATCCCAAGGCGGGCATGCTTCCTCCAAAAATTGCCAGATCAATGATCAACCTGCTACCTATCGACGACCCGGAGGGTAAGACCTTGGTGGACCCCTTCTGTGGCTCAGGCAGGATCCTGGTGGAAGCAGCTGAGATGGGGTACAAAGTAATTGGCACTGACATCTCAAATGACCAAATAGCCGATACCAAAGAAAACTTAAATTTTCTCGGCGTCGATGGTCAGGTTTTGTTACATGATGCCACTCATTTGTCCGAAGTTGTCTCTCAAGCTGATGCTATTGTTACGGAACCTTTTTTGGGCAAACCAAATTTAAGACCTGACCAAGTTAGGTTTGTTGCACCGGGATTAGAAAAGCTCTATCTCGGATCTCTAAAGGATTGGCAAAAAGTCCTTAAACCAGGTGGTTACGTCGTTATGGTTTTTCCAATTTTCAAAGGCCCAAAAAATGAATATAGGACTAGCCGAGTTATTGACGATAAGCACCTTCTAGGTTACAATCAGCTGACACGCGGTCTTGTGTATTCGCGCCCAGACGCAGATACCAAACGCGAGATAGTCGTCTTACAAAAAACTATAAAATAATCATATATGGCACACGTTAAATCAGGTGGAGCTACCAGACAACATGCTCAACGTCCAGGTAAAAGAC
>DASVZW010000025.1:0-3407 GCA_036391475.1 Patescibacteria group bacterium
ACTCCGGTCAAGCCTCCGGAACCTAGGCCATACAAGATCTGGTTAATATGATACGAAGCTCCAAGCGGATCATTGGTAGGATCCATGTAAGTTTTGAGACGGTCCATTCTGTAGGGAGAGGAAACAATAAGTATGCCAACAGCCACAACACTTAGAATTATGAAGGTGGAGATATCTTTCATGGGCGCTCCGGCAATGAAATAAAGGATGAAGCAGGTCATGGTGACTATGATGCCGGTTCCGAGATCAGGCTGCAGCATGATCAAAGCCATGATCAGGCCCAAGAGGGCTAGAAATTGTTTTAGGTCTCTGGGGACTTCCAACCACTTTGCCAAATAGAGTATCAAGGATATTTTGATCAATTCCGACGGTTGAAGGACTATCGGTCCAAGAACGATCCAGCGGCGGGCGCCCATTAATTTGGGACTAATCCCGGGAATTAAGACAACAAACATTAGGATCAAGGAGATAATAAAAAAAGCAGGAGTGTATTTTTTGATGAGAGAAATGGGGATGTTGGAAGTAATTAGAGCGACTAAGATTCCAATAACCAACCAAGCTCCTTGTTGCTTAATGTAATGAAATTTGTCGTTGAAACTTTTAAAAGCATCTACTACCGAAGCGTCGTAGATGGCCAATAGACCGATCAAGGCAATGCCGATACCAAACAGCAAAATCGTTAAGGGGATTCTGGAGTTGCTTTTTTTAGCGATGGGCATTGCTAAATAATGGCTAACCAAATACCAAAAATGACACACATGATGCCAATTAGCCAAGCCCTCTGAACAATTTTTGGTTCGGTCCAGCCGATCTTAAGTAACCAGTAATGAAGGGGTGCGATCGGTAATATGCGACGGTGAAAGATCTTGACCCAGGCAATTTGAAGAAGACTGGATAAACCATCAACCAGGAATGGAAAGCCGATCACCAACAAAGCGATGATTTTTCCGGTCAAAAGCCCGACAACTGCCAAAGCGGCCCCAAAAGCCAATGCCCCGACATCTCCCATAAATATTCTGGCAGGGAAAACATTGAAATACAGAAAGGCCATCAAACCCCCAAGCCAGAGAGCAATAAATACCGACAGTGGGACATCTAGTATTGAAGAGGTGATCAAAAGAAGCCCGAACAAGCAGATCATCAGTAAGCCACCGGCCAGTCCATCCATGCCATCGGTGATGTTGACGGCGTTGGCAAAAAGAACGACTATTAATGCCGAAATCAAAACGAACCAATACCCAAAATGAATTACGCCAATGAAAGGAAAGTGAATGATGTCGATGCCGAGATTAACGTACAACATGGCTCCGATGATCAGCCCTAGAGCGAACTGAATCAAAAATTTGTGAGCGGTTTTTAGCCCGGAATAACCGGACTCTCTATCCAACTCAAAAAATTTAACCACGTCATCATAAAGACCCAATAGTCCAAAAGAAATAAAGGTAAAGAAAATGATATTAATTTCTTCATTGATCGCAAAAACATGGGTGATCTCGAAACCAAGTCTTTTTAAGATCGGCATGATGAAGGAAAAGATCAAAGAAGTGATAACCACAATAATTATTCCTCCGGCCTCAGGAGTTTTGGCTTTGGACCTTATATGCATCGAGGCCGTATCGGTCATTTCCTCCGCGATCGAAGTTTTTTTCTTGTAGAGTCTTAGCTTATAAAGAAAGTCGATAAAGGGCACGATAAGGACAGCATGAACAAGGAAAGAAAATAATAAAACTCCAAGTAGTAATCCCATATTTTTAACTAAGGCTCAGTAATATCTTTGGCCAGAAGATGAACAGCCCGACGCCGATGGCAAACAAGGCGGAGACGAGGACCATACCGGCAGCAACGTCTTTGGCGACTTTTGCATCTTGATGTCTTTCCATGGTGATCAAATCGACCATAGACTCGACAGAGGTATTGATCATCTCGGCAACGATGACTGTATTAAATGTAAAAAGTAAAATTAACCACTCAACCGTGGTGATGGTGTAGTAAATTCCCAACAAAATTACACCGATCATGGCGATCAAATGGAATCTGAAATTTGGTTGGGATCTTACGGTATACCAAAGTCCGTCTAGTGCGTGTTTGAAGCTAACTGTGTGTTTTCTAAGACGAGTTAACATTTTGTATCTATTGTAATCTTTAACTGGTTTTATAGCAAAAGTTGTTTGGCAATATTGAACCAAAGAGGGGCGGCAGTTTCCGATCCCCATTGGGAAGTTTGAGGCTCTTTTAGAGTCACCAACATGGTGTATTCCGGATTGTCCGGGGGAAAGAAACCAACGAACGAGGCGATAGTTTTGGTCGCGTCGTAGTGACCTTCGATCGGGATCTGGGCAGTACCGGTCTTACCGGCGATCGACATATTCTTGGGTTTTGCCCATTTAGCTTCTCCATTATCAACTGCCTGGACCATGATGAAAGTCATTTCTTTGGCCGCTTCCGGCGAAAGTACCTGTCTTGAATTGGAATTTGAGCCATCTCCTTCAATTATGCTGGGGGCGATGTATGTGCCCTTATTGGCAATGGCATTGACCGCCGCTACCATTTGGATCGGAGTCACGGCAATGCCCTGGCCAAATGATTCGGTGGCCAGATCGATGTCCCCAAACTGATCGGCCTTTCGGACGTCGCCACTTACTTCATCCTGAAGTTCGATACCGGTTTTTTTACCGAAACCAAACAAATTTAAATAGTCGGCAAATTTTTGTTTACCCAAACGCTGACCAACAAAGACCATGCCGGTATTGTCCGAATGGATAATGACATCGGTCATAGTGGAGTCGGGATGATAAACACCATCCCAAGTCTTAATAGCATATTTGCCGATAACTACCGGTTTGGCGCAAATATCACAAACCGTGTCGGGAGTCACCACTTTCTCATTTAGGCCGGCCCCCATGACCAAAACTTTAAAGATCGAACCCGGCTCAAATAGATCGGCGACATTTGGATTCTTATAAACCGTGTTGGGGAATTCCGAGAACTTACCCGGGTCGTAATTAGGGAAAGAAGCCATAGCTTTTACTTTCCCGGTTTTTGATTCAAGAATAATAACGTTGCCGGCAATGGCCTGATATTTGGTGATGCCTTCTTTAAGTAAGTTTTCGGTTAAGTATTGGATGCGGCGATCAATAGTAGTCTTGATAGATTTTCCTTCAATGGATTTTAGAAACTGGTAATCTCCTACCAAGATCGGGTCACCCTTGGCATCCTGTTCGGTTCTGACCTTACCCGATCTGCCTTTTAGTTGCCGGTCGAAGAAACCCTCCAAGCCAAAATAGCCCTGTTCTTGTCCGGCTGTGTCCTGACCGACGAAACCTAAGGTTTGCGCCGACATGCTGGCATCGGGATAATAACGAACAAATTCATCATCGAAACCCAACCCGGTAATTTTTAAGCTCTCA
>DASVZW010000026.1:0-4236 GCA_036391475.1 Patescibacteria group bacterium
CCGGAGCAGGCGGCTCTACCGGCTTATTCTTCTTAAAAACTTCTTCGGCATTCGTAGTTAACTTTGTGTATGCTTCACAATTCAAATGAGCGGCCAAGGCGGTTTTGTTTTCACTTGGACATTCACTCGCATAAGCCAAACCGAAAAAAGTTAAAGACATAATGGTAAACGATAATGCTGTAGCCCCCATAATTCTGTACCAAAAATACACATCATCTAAAACAAAATCATTCCACCCTTCCACCAAATGGTAAAACCATCCAGAAAATGAAATTAAGAGTATCACTGCTATCACTACACCTACGATCACCGGCATCTGCATATCTTTATGTTATCATGAACCCATGAGTGACATGCTTGAAGAAAAGCTATCAAAAGCTAATCAATTAAGGGAATCGGAACAGTTTGGTGGATCAGCCAAATTGTTTACGGAATGTTTGATCGATTATAACGATCAACAAGACTACCGGGGTCAGATACATTCTCTTTGTGGTCAGTCACTTATATACAAAATTCTCGCCAGGAAAGACCAAAGTCAAATATATAGAGATCTTACGATAGCCTTTTCCAAAAGTGCCTTGGAGATTTTGGAAAGTCATCTTAGTCAAATCGACAGCCATACCCAATCCATAGCTTATAGCTCTTTTGCCGACGCTTTATTGATGAATAATCAGCTGAAGGAATGTTTACCTTATTTTGAAAAATCATTATCCATTTCTCCGGCAGATAAACCCGAAAAAGGCAGACTAAAGTCGCATATAGGGGGAGTTAAATATTTATTAGGTGAAAAACAGAATGGAATTGAACTAATTAAGGAGGGCTTACAGGATATTCGTACCGGAGATCTAAATGACTACAAAATTCGTGTTTGGGAAACCGGTGCCCTAAATGGCTTGGCAAAGATCTATGCCAAGGAAGATGATATGGAAAACGCAAAAAAAATTATCGGAGAATCTTTAAAAATTGCCACCGACCACAATCTTTCCATCAGAAAAAGAGAAGCTGAAGAAATTGATCAAAAAATATCTTCCGGAGATACAAATTTTCCAATATAATAATCCAATGAAGAAAGTTTTATTACTCGTTTTATCCGGTACCTTACTCGCTGCCTGTCAAAACTCACAATCTCAATCAGTCGTTCCTACACCTCTTTCCACCACCTCCCAAGGAAGCCAATACAGTTTATCGAACACTAATATAGCAATTATTTCACCTACAGAAACTATGAACCCCAATGCCACTGGTGAAGCCCAACCGACTTCACAAAACATTACCGCCGTTATCACCACCAATAAAGGTACGATGACGGTTAAACTTTTCCCCAACCTCGCACCCAAAACAGTTCAAAATTTTGTTGACCTGGCCAAAGGTGTAAAAGTAAATCCCAACACCGGGCAAAAAGTTTCCGACAAACCTTTTTATGATGGCGTTGTCTTCCACCGGATCGTCAGTGGTTTTATGATCCAAGGCGGCGACCCAACCGGCACCGGCACCGGAGGTCCCGGCTATAAATTTGCCGATGAACCTGTCACCGAAAGCTATTCCCGCGGCACTATTGCCATGGCCAACTCCGGCCCAAATACCAATGGCTCTCAGTTCTTCATCATGCTGGCCGACAACCCACTACCGAAAAATTACACCATCTTTGGTAGGATTGACCCTTCAGATAAAACCAGTTTAGCCACTCTTGATGCTCTTGGAAGTACTCCTGTTACCTCAAACGACTTTGGAGAAATGTCTAAACCCACCGAAAAAGTATTCATTCAATCTATCCGGATTGAAGAGAAATGAGATACATTGGTGGACATGTTTCGACAGCCGGTGGCATACCTAATGCCATCGATAAGACTATCAAGATTGGCGGCAACTGTTTACAAATATTCGCCGGTTCTCCTAGGCTCTGGGCAAGAAAACCTTTTCCGGAAAACGATGTCAAAGAATATTTAAGTAGAGTTAGAACTCACGGGTTAGGACCCACCTTCATCCACGCCCTCTATCTGGTTAATCTGGCTACCAATAATCCGGACCTGCTTGAAAAATCAATTAACTCTCTAGTTGCCGATCTGCAAAATGGTTTGCTAATAAATTCATCCGGAGTCATCGTCCATATCGGCTCACATCAGGGCAGAGGATTTGACGAAGTTAAAGATCAGCTGGTAGCGGTCATTGAGCGGATACTGGGAGAAACTACTTCAACTGATCTAATTTTGGAAAACGATGCCGGTCAAAATGGCAAAATAGGTTCCCCTGAAGAATTGTCATTCCTTCTGGATAAGATCAAAGATAAAAGGCTAAAGATCTGTTTGGATACAGCCCATCTTTTTGAGTCGGGGATCGACTTAAGACAGGATTTATCCACCAAGAAATTTATAAATGATTTGGATAAGCTGAATATCTTAGACAAGATCGTATGTCTTCATCTGAACGACTCCTCTACCGACCTTAATTCTCATCGGGATATGCACGCCAATCTCGGTGAAGGAAAAATTGGCCTGGCAGGCTTAAAACAAACAGTGAATCAAAAAGAATTTTCTCATCTGCCTTTAATACTTGAAGTTCCTGGAGAGAAAAAAACCGGTCCCAATAAAGAAAATATTGTCAGAGCCTTTTCTTTAGTAGACTAGCTACTCGTATCTTATTGCGTCAATAGGTGATAGGTCGGCCGCCTTCTTGGCCGGGAAAACTCCAAAGAAAATTCCGATAGCACTTGATACTCCGAAAGCGATGATCACTGCCATCAAATCTAAGGCCATAGGGAACCAAATTCTCACAATTAAAATAATTCCTGCTGCCAAAAGTAGGCCCAACGCCCCTCCCAGTACCGACAAGACAACTGCTTCTACCAAAAAGTGTAATAAAATGTCTCTCTTTGTTGCCCCGATCGCTCGTCGAATTCCCACCTCTCTGGTTCTTTCGGTGACCGTAGCGTACATGATGTTCATAATTCCGATTCCTCCTACTACCAAAGAAATTGATCCAATCGCGACTAATACCAAGTTAATAATTGCAAAAATTTGATTGATCGAAGATAGAAGTTGAGATTGTTCTGTGACAGAGAATTTATCCGGCTTGTATCGCTTTTCCAGGGCTGTTTTGACATCCGCAGTCACCTGCTTGACCATGTCTGCCGATGATACTCCTAGATATAACGCGAAAAAGGTTTTTTGGGGATCGATCGAATCAAAAGCGGTAGTATACGGGATGACCAAAGAATGGTCTTGTTCGTTGTCGCCGGTCTTTTGGTTTACTCCGATAACTTTAATTCTCACTCCTTCGATCCTAACGGTTTTCCCCAAAGCATCTTCGGCGTTGGTAAATAGATCCTGAGCCAGAATATATCCCAACACGCCCGATTTAGAACGGTTGTTCAGGTCCGTTTTTTCAAACAACCTGCCTGTTAAGACTTTTGAGTTCATTAGCTGAAAAAATTGTTCATTTGCGGCCATTACATATCCGGATTTCTTTTCGTTTTCCGACTCGATCAAGGAGCTGGTCATAAAAACCGGGACCACATATTTTATGTTCGCCACTCTTTGAACTGTGGTAACGTCCTTGGTGTCGAACTGTACGCCGCCAATCAGACCTCCTGGTCCAAATCCTGCTCCGCTGCCACCACCTCCAAATCCCGATCCAGGGAGGACCATTATTAAATTTGCCCCCAGGCTTGAGAATTGATTTTGAATATAATTTCTTAGTCCGATACCCAAGGCGATCAACATTACTACCGACATTACGCCGATCATAATTCCCAAGGAGGTCAAGATCGTTCTCACTTTATCTCTTCGGAAATCGGCTAAAGCGGAAAGTAGTAATTGGTATAAAGTTGTTATCGGTTTCATATCTAAGAATTATCTTTAGCCCCGTTGTCCGCCACTATTTTTCCGTCAAGCATCTTGATCTGGCGTTTCATTTGCATAGCAATTTCCATTTCGTGAGTCACTGTCACGAAAGTAATGCCTTCCGACTTGTTCAGCTCTTCAAATAGTTTAATTATTTCCGATCCGGCTTTACTATCCAAGTTTCCTGTCGGTTCATCGGCCAAGATCAGTTGAGGCTTCATCAACAAAGCTCTGGCAACTGCCACTCTTTGTTGCTGTCCTCCCGAAATTCTATTGGGGTAAGAATCTTTTTTGGAAAGTATCCCAAATCTATCCATTAAGTACTCGGCTCTTTCATCGGTATTAAAATCAAGTTTCTTTCTTGAATACATTACCGGAAGAAGAATATTTTCCTTTA
>DASVZW010000027.1:0-5685 GCA_036391475.1 Patescibacteria group bacterium
GATCGAATCAATGCCGTCGGAACTCGACTTGATCAAAAGAAAAATTACCCAAATTGAAATTGAATTGGCAGGTCTTAAAAAAGAGACTTCCGAATCTGCCAAAAATAGGCGGAGTCTCCTGGAAAAAGAACACGATGAAAAAAAAGAGATTTTCAAAAAAATTGAGTCGGCTTGGAAATACCAGAAAAATCTAATTGAAGAGATAAATAAAATTCAAAAGGAGATTGACCAGACCAAACTAAAATTGGAACAAGCTGAAAAAGATATTATGCTGGACGAAGCCGCCCAGCTTAAATATGGCGTTTTACCCAAGTTGAACGAGAAACTTAACGATAAACAAAAAGAATGGTCATCTATCAGACCTGAAGATAGAGTACTTCAGCTGGAAGTGGACTCCGAAGATATTGCCAAGGTTATTTCCAACTGGGTCGGTATACCGGTTACCAAATTGTTGAGTACTGAGTCGGATAAACTTGTTCACCTGGAAGAATCCTTGGATAAAAGAGTAATCGGACAAGAAAAAGCCGTGAGATCTGTCGCCAATGCCATAAGAAGATCCAGATCGGGTATTGCCGATGAAAATAAACCAATTGCCTCTCTCTTGTTTTTAGGACCTACCGGTGTCGGTAAAACCGAAACCGCTAAAGCTTTGGCAGAGCAACTATTTAATGACGAAAAAGCTTTGATCAGAATCGACATGAGTGAATATACGGAAAGCCATACTGTAGCCAGATTGATCGGTTCTCCTCCCGGCTATGTTGGCTATGACGAGGGCGGTCAGCTGACTGAAACCGTCCGGAGAAAACCATATTCCGTAATACTGTTCGACGAAATAGAAAAGGCACATCCGCAAATATTTAGTATCTTCCTGCAGATACTCGATGACGGCCGCTTGACCGACGGTCAGGGACGGACTGTCAACTTCAAAAATACCATAATAATCATGACCAGCAATTTAGGTTCGGAATTTCTTACCGATGACACCCTAAGCGAGCTTGATATTGACGCCAAAGTCCACGAAGTGCTGAGACAAAACTTTAGACCGGAATTCTTGAACCGCATTGATCAAACGATCATCTTTAACCGGCTGGGTAAAGAACAAATTGCCAAAATAGTAGAGTTGCGTTTGAACGAACTAGCCGCACGCCTTCATACAAAAGGATACGATATTCGCTTCGATAAATCTCTAAAAAATTATTTGGCCTCATTCGGGTACGATCCTGTGTTTGGAGCAAGACCAATTAAAAGGGCTATCCAAAATAAAGTAGAGGATGAACTGGCACTCGAGATAATCGAGGGAAAGATCCTTCCACACGAGCCAAAAACAGTAATTTTTGAAAAAAACCAGGTTCTTCTGATACAATCAAAAGCGTGATATTAATCCGTCTCACCGCTCAACAATTACTTCCAAGGGGTTAGTGTATCAACTTTTTTGAACAACTAACCCGCAAAGAAGCGGGTTTTTTCGTATTAAGACTATAAAAGATAATGATCAATTTAAAAATCACAAAGCTAGAAAAACACTATAACCAACCATTGTTGGATAATGTCACTTTGTCGCATACCGGTGAGGGAATTATTGCCTTGATCGGTGATAACGGATCCGGTAAATCCACTTTATTAAAGATCTTGGCCGGTTTAGAAGAACAAGATGGAGGAAAAATTGAGTGGTCTTGGGAACCCAGGATCGGTTACCTAACTCAAGAAATCGAATCGTTGCCCACGCTCTCCGGAGGTCAAAAAAAATTAGCGATCCTTGCCGACCTAATATATTCAAATCAATATGATGTACTACTTCTGGATGAACCGGACAATCATTTGGACATAGAAAATAAAGAATGGCTGGCTAATGCTCTCTCGACCTTCAATGGCCTCGTCATTATGATCTCTCACGACCGTCATCTGCTCAAGAAAATTACTACCCGGACATGGCTAGTGGAAGATAGGGAGGTCCGTACTTATCCATTTGGGTATGAAAAGTTCATTAAAGAATACGAAAAAGAAAGAACCGATCAAGAACATCTTTTCCATGTACAAGACAAAGAACACAAAAGATTAAAAGAACTGGTTGATAGGTTTAAGTCCAGAGCTTCCTCCGGACCAAAAATGGCTAAGTACTATCACGCCCTTGAGAAAAGGCTTGCCAGGTTTGAGTCGGAAATGATCAGAGACCCCAAAAGCCGGGATGTAAAAATTGAACTAAGTACTCATGTGTCCGGTAAACAAATAAAAAACAAACTGGCCATCATGGTAAGAGAGATGTCTTTTGCTTACCAAGACAACCTTGTTTTTGAAAACGCCGAGTTATTTATTGAAGTCGGTGAAAAAGTGGCTCTTTTGTCACCCAACGGCACTGGCAAATCAACACTCATAAAGTTAATACTTGGACAACTTGAACCCCAAGTCGGAGTGGCAAAAACCGGTGAAAACCTTAAGGTGGGGTACTATTCTCAAGAGCATTTGGAGACTCTTCCGGGCAACGTCTCTCCCATAGAATGTTTCACCGGTCGGTTTCCCATCGCCGATTACGAAGCAGCAGCCGTACTTCGAAAGTTTTATTTCGGGAAACAAACCATGAAATCGAAGGTCAACACTTTATCGGGTGGACAAAAATCCCGTTTACAGTTGGCTTTATTTTTATATACCAATCCCGATATCTTGATTCTTGACGAGCCTACAAATCATTTGGATCTTAAGTCGGTTGCCGCTTTGGAAGATTTCTTGGAGAACTATGAAGGCACCGTTCTTTTGATTTCTCACGATCACGATCTTTTGAGAAACGTTTGTGACCTGGTTTATGAGATTAAGTCTAAAAAGATACGATTAAGAACCAGCGAACTATCCACATATTAATTATTTGATTTAAAATACTCATATGCATCAGCCTATTGCGGTTACAATCGATGAAGTAAAAAAGATCGCCAAACTAGCCAATCTGCCTTTACAAAACAACGAGGAAGAACTCTTTGCCAAACAGTTTAGTGATACTATAGCTGTCGTCAATGAACTTAATGAAATTGATACATCCGGTATTCCTGCTACCTATCAAGTAAATGGTTTAAGCAATATCTCGAGGGACGACGTCGTTGATCCTAAATATACCTTATCTCAGGAGGAGGCAACCTCGCAGGCCGATCAGAAACACGAAGGGTTTTTTGTAGTTAAAAGAGTAATAGATGCACAGTAATATGACAAAAGCACTTCATGAGCTAACTATTAAGGAAATTCACTCAGGGTATTTAAACAAAGAATTCACTTGTGTTGACTTAGTTAAACACTTATTGAACCGTATTGAAAAATACGACCAAAAATTAAATGTTTTTCTATCACTGAATCCCGATGTCCTAAAACAGGCTGAGATCATCGATAAAGAAATTACGGAGAAGGGGATTGACCGCCCTTTGCTGGGTGTCCCGTTTGGTGTAAAAGATAATTTCCTGACTAAAGATATGCCTACCACCGCCAGTTCTAACATTCTTAAAGGCTACATGCCTCAATACGAATCAACGGTTACCCAAAAACTTTTAGACGCCGGCGCCATTTTTATTGGTAAAACCAACATGGACTCTTTCGCTCACGGCTCCAGTACTGAAACTTCCGATTTTGGTCCCACTCTTAATCCTTGGGACTCCGGCCGTTTACCGGGAGGTTCTTCCGGAGGGTCGGCAGCGGCTGTTTCAGCCCAGTTTGTCCCCGTAGCCATTGGCTCCGAAACTGCCGGTTCAATTCGCCAGCCCTCCGCTTGGTGTGGAGTTGTTGGAATGAAACCCACTTATGGCAGGGTAAGCCGTTATGGGGTTATAGCTATGGGAAGTTCTTTGGACTCTCCTGGACCTATTACTAGAAACGTTTACGATTCCGCCTTGATCACTGAAATTATCGCCGGAAAAGATGTCCGTGATGCAACCACCTCACCGACAGCGGTAGAAAAATACTCGGAATTTGTAGGGAAAAAAGATTTAACCGGAGTCAAAATCGGGTTGGTGAAAGAATATCTTCTTGATGAAATGAAACCTGAAGTAAAGACACTTATAAACGAAGCTGCCGAAAAATTGAGACAGCTTGGAGCGACCGTTGAGGAAGTTTCATTGATGGATCCTAAATACGCTATCGGAGTATATACGGTAATTCAAAGATCTGAAGTTAGTTCGAACTTAGCTCGTTATGACGGTATTCGTTTCGGTCATTCCCGCGATTCATTTTGTCAGGAAACCAAAAGACGCATTATGTTGGGAACTTATACCTTATCTGCCGGCTACTATGATGCCTTCTATAAAAAGGCCCAAGCCGTCCGTACCAAAATAGTCAATGAATTCTCGGACATCTTTAAGCAATATGACGCGGTGATCGGTGCGGTTTCCCCCGGACCTGCTCAAAAGGTAGGGGCTACGAAAGATCAACCAATGTTTGGAGAGATGGAGGATGTCTTAGTTGAACCCAGCTCAATTGCCGGTTTGACCTCTTTTGGAGTTCCTTGTGGTTTCGTTGACGGGCTTCCCATTGGTCTTCAGATCACTTGCGACCAGCTAAACGAGAAAAAAGCAGTTGAGATCGCTGATTGTTTTACCCAAAACACTAATCACATATTATTCCCCGACCTAGATAAAACTATATGAAAACTACACCCTTAATTGGCTTAGAGGTCCACGTTGAACTTGAAACAAAATCAAAAATGTTTTGCAGCTGTCCGGCAGATCACTTTAACAAAAAACCCAATACTCAGACCTGTCCCGTTTGTTTGGGCCTTCCGGGAGCATTACCGGTTCCAAATCAAAAAGCCATTGAGTCTTGTATCAAGATCGGTCTGGCTCTGAACTGCTCAGTCAATAAACTAAGCAAGTTTGACCGTAAACAATATTTTTATCCGGATCTTCCTAAAGGTTATCAGATCAGTCAGTACGATCAGCCCTTTTGTATCGATGGCAGTGTCACCTTGGATTCAGGAAAAAGAATTGGTATTGAACGCGTTCATCAAGAAGAAGATACCGGGAAACTCCAACACACTAATTTACAGGGTGAGAAAGTTACTTTGGTTGATTACAACCGCTCAGGGGTCCCGCTGGTCGAAATCGTATCTCGTCCTGATATGTCTTCATCGGTTGAAGCCAAAGAATATTTAAAAAAGATTCACGAAATAATTAAGACGATCGGTGTTTCTTCCGCCGATATGGAAAAAGGCCAGATGCGCCTGGAACCTACCGTCAATGTTTGTATCGAAGATGAAGACGGTATCCACTATACCCCTCTGGTTGAGATAAAGAACATCAACTCATTCAACTTCGCCTCCCAGGCGATAAATTTTGAAATAAAACGCCAGACCGATGAATTTATCAAAACCGGTGTAGAAAAAAGTCCTACAAATAAAACCACCCGGGGATATGATTCCGTCAAAAAAGTCACCTTCCTGCAAAGAACCAAAGAAGAGGCTAAAGATTATCGCTATTTTCCCGAACCGGATATCCCTCCATTCATCGTCGAAGACGAATTGGTTGAAAGACTGAAGTTGGAATTGCCAACTTTACCTGATCAGATAATTTCTGATTTGGTCCGATTAGGTATTGAAGACCGGTTCGCCAAAATTATTTGGTCGAATCCAAAAGCGCTTGAAGTGATTTACGACCATCGGGATAAAGAATCGATCGACCTCAACAAATTGGCTAGTTTGATCGTCAACGGTAAACTGGA
>DASVZW010000028.1:0-2491 GCA_036391475.1 Patescibacteria group bacterium
TATACAGAGAACTTAGGGGTGTAGTTCAATGGTAGAACGGAGGTCTCCAAAACCTTTAATGGGAGTTCGATTCTCTCCACCCCTGCACGATAAATCTCTCCTTTATGGAGAGATTTTTTGTACAGTATGAGAATCGAACTAGTCGGAGCTGCGACGGCAGCGAGACCCGCCTCGAGGAATCTCAGCAGAGATTACCGAGAGGTTCGATTCTCACAGTGACCGAAGACTTCGATTCTCTCGAAGGAGACTGGTGGCTTCGATTCGGACCTTTTCTTCGTACCTATCTATACGAAAAACCGAATGCTGTTTTGCCGGCGCAAAACCCATTCTTGTTTGCAGCAAAATTTTTTGAGTACAAAAACCGGGCAATTTTGCTTTGCGCGATATTTTTCTTTATGGATAGATACTCCGAAAATATTTCCAATAATTAAGTGTTGTTTAAATGAGGGTGATAATGTTAAGCTGTAATAATGATAGGAATCAAGGATTTGTTCGGTCGAGGAAATAAAAAAGAAGTCGAAGCCGAAAAGGCGGAGATAAAAGCCGAAGAGGCTCAAGAATCGGTAACGCCGAAGATACACAAGAAGGTCCGTTTGAGAATTGACAAAGATGCTTTGAAGAAATTGAGACTGGTGACAGTTGCCTATTCCCACGTTGAACGCGAGATGTTCCCGACCCAGGAGGCTTATGAAGCAGAAGTAGAAGTGGAAGACAGAGCCGAGGAAGTGATGGAAAGAGTCAAGGCTTTAGGAGTTCCGGTCAAGACGTCCCCGGGTGATCAATATTTTTTGACGAACCTTTTAGTGGATAAACCTGACTTGGTTCTAAATTTAGTGGATACTCTCAAAGGGAAAGACAGACTGCAGACTTCGGTCCCGGCCGCTTTGGAACTATCCAACATCCCTTACACCGGTGGCGGTATGGAAGGATTAGTCATCGGAAACAACAGAAACTTAACCAAGAGATTGTTGATGGCTTATGGTATTCCAACTCCGGCTTTCCAGTTTATCCGAAGATCGGGAACTGCAGTCCATGAAGATCTAGGATTACCTCTAATCGTTAAACTAAACGAAAGCGGTGGAAGTGTAGGAATCGATAACAAAGCAGTCAAAGAGACCTTTAAGGAAGCCCAGAGAAAGATAGATAAGATGGTCACTACTTACAAAGTTCCGGTAATCGTTGAACAGTTCATTGATGGACCGGAAGTAACCGTGGTAGTTTTTGATGATGGTGTCAGAAAGCATGTTTACATGGGTCAGAAAGTGTTTAGAAACAAACCGGACGGCAAACACTTCTTTACCAGTTTTGAGTCTTACGATGATGTCAGAGCTTATACCTACAAACACGTGGAAGAACCATTGGCCAGCAAGATCTCTCAATTGGCAGTGAGAGCCTTCACGGCTTTACATCACAAAGACTATGCCAAGTTCGATGTCCGCGTTGATGACGAAACCCAGATCCCTTATTTCACCGATTCCAACCCCAATACGGCATTTGGACCGGACATGGGATTGCCGATGACCGAAGTATTGGCATTGCATGGAGTAAGTTTTGATGAGGTTCTCGCCAGTTTGCTTTCAAAATACGCCCGAAACATTAAACGAGACTAAGGCTTATGCTTGGCCCCATAAAGATCAAAGGTAAAGTCACCGGCTTTCGCCGGAGTGAAAAGCTGGAAATTGGGGCCGAGAATTACTTTGAGGCTTTTTACGAGTTGGGGAAAAAAGTAGCAACGTTGGTGCAGGAGCAGTATAAGAATTTCATAGCAGATTTTGATGAGAAGAAACTGGCTCAGGAGATCGCTAGAGGCCACGAAAGATTAGACTACATGGAAAAACTTTCTAATGCCGGAGCTTTCAAGATTGATGGAGTTAATTACCTACAAAGATATTTAAGTGCCTTTTACGGCACGGCTCAAGGTGTGGGCTTGACTTATCCCGAGTCAATGATGATGCAGATGGAGACAATCGGCTGCCAAACGATAATGGTGCAGGATAAGAAGACCGGTGTAGTCAGAATGGTCCACGCAGAAGAGGATTCAAGCTTTTCCAGATTTGGTAAAGAAAAGTACCGCTATAGAGTAGTAGATATCAAAACCGGAACGACCAAGGTTAAATTTTATTATTATCCGGAACTTTTTGGTTGGGGTCCGGCAATTGGGATTAATGAGACCACCGGGATGGTTCTGTGCATTGATGATTTGATACCCACCAAAAAATATTCGACGGGTAACTTCACCTCAATGGCTGTGGCTTTTATGATGTTGGACTGTGGTGATCTGAAGATCGTAGATCAAATAATGGATAGATTGAGGTCGGTTGACGTACTTAAACTTGAGGGTGGCTACGCTATCCATATGGCCCAGGCCGATGAGGAAAAACCGGTGATGAGGTCGGCAGAATGTATTTATGACCGGTTTGAATACATTGAGCCGGTGGTAAGTACCGGCAGAAACATAATTGCACAATCGAATTGTCCCATTAATGAGGAT
>DASVZW010000029.1:0-7977 GCA_036391475.1 Patescibacteria group bacterium
CTCAGCCAAGATCCCATTATTTATTTCTCACCAATACTGACAGTATGCTTTTATTCTTACCACTCTCAGCCCTGATATCACCAAAGGTGATTTGATGAATATTGCCGCCGGTCTTAAATAATTAACCTCAGTCCACAAAAAATCCCGCATTTCTGCGGGACTTTTTTAACTTACAATTTTATTTGTAAATTACGTTTTTCTTACTGGTTTCTACCAGTCCAAGCGATATTTTTCTCTTGGCCACATCGATCGATTCGATATAAACCTGGACTTTTTCACCTTCTTTAAGGTTGGTCCCGCCGGCTAATTTTGATACGTGTATCAATCCTTCCACACCGATATCGAGTTTGACCAGAGCGCCGAAGTTGGCAATTCTGACAACACTGCCTTCAACTTCTTTATCTTTGGGATATTTATCTTCAATCTTTTCCCAGGGATCATTTTGAAGTCTCTTGACTGAGAACTGCAGTCTGCCGTCGGTTTTATTGATCAGTTTAACTTTGATCTTATCTTTCGGTTTAAATAACTGGGTAACATCTTCGACTTTCTCCCATGATATCTCCGAAATATGTACTAATCCTTCCAGAGTCAGTTTTACTGTTTCTTTCTCTAGGATTATTCGGACAAATATACCGAAAGGTTCAACTCTCATGACATCGGCATCAAAGATATCGCCGATCTGCAAAGCTTCCATGGCATTGACTTCTTCACCGACTTTTCCAGGTTCGGAAACCAGTCTTTCTGAGAATACCAGTCTGTTTTTGCTTTGATCCACTTCCAAAACTTTAGCTTTGATTTTCTTTCCGAGCATTTTCTCCGGATCAGCATCATATTTGGCGCCGATTTGTGAACCGGGAATAAATCCGTAAAAACCAAACGGGGCAATCACCACTGTACCGCCGCGGTTTAATTCCTTGGCAAATACGCTGACTTCTCCGCCTGATTTCTCTTTCTCTTTAAAGTAATTCCAACCGTAGCCTGAAGCTGCGCCGCGGATCGACACCAGGATTTGCCCTTTGTCATTTTCCGGAGATTTTACCTGGACTTCAATTTCATCACCGACCTTAAGATCGGCAATATAATCTTTTACAAATTCAAATTCTTTACCGGTAACGACTGCATCGCTTTTTCCGCCGATGTCAATAAAGATAGCTTTATTTTTGATCGCGGTAATGCGGCCTTTTACCTCCTGTCCTTTTTTAAAACCGTTCAATTCAACACCAGCCGATTTTAGTAAATCCTCCATCGTCAAAATCTCGGATTTTACCTTAACTTTTTTTTCTTTTTTAGCCATAAAACAATAAAAAACTCCCAATATCTTTAGGAGTTTATCTGCGGGATTGGGTACCCCAAATAAACTAATAACAAGATCCAATTAGTATTCCGTAGGAATACAGTGCGTTGCCAGAACCGATTGGTTCTGATAACTAAGATTTAAAGCTACTTATTATAACACCCTTTTTGTTATTCTGCATCATCTCGTCATCAAAATTATCCAAAAAAAATCCCGCAAAAGTGCGGGACAAATCCTATTTTAACAATCTACCGAATAATAAATTTCGCAGTTAAAGTTTAACAAGAAATTCACCTTTATTTTTAGTTTCTCAATTCCGGCCACGACCTATTTTCAATCCAAGTTGCCCTGGAACTATTGTCGGCGCTGAAAAGTTTCACTTCTCTGTTCGGAATGGGAAGAGGTGGTGCCAAATCGCACGGGTGACCGGAATTCAAAAACTAAAATTAATCAAAAAAATGATATTAAATCTTGGAAACTCTATTGAGTTGCCGTGCAGCTCCTAAACCACCATCGATAGATGATTTAAGAGCCACATTATACTGAAAATAGTTTCTTTGATCTATCCTTTGGTAAGCTTAAGCCCTTGCGGGCCTTCCACAGCCAAAGTATTAACCGGTAGTCTCCCGGCGATCTCTCTTCCGACTTGCGCCGGAATACGATTTCTTATCTTGGAGTCAGCTTCCTGCTTGAGATGCTTTCAGCAGTTATCTTATAAGAACGTAGCTACCCAGCGGTGCCCCTGACGGGACAACTGGCACACTAGCGGTTCCCTCGTCTAGGTCCTCTCGTACTGTAGACGAATCCCCTCAAAAATCGAACGATTACTACGGATAGAGACCGAGCTGTCTCGCGACGCTCTGAACCCAACTAACGCAGCGCTTTAATGGGCGAACAGACCAACCCTTGGCCCCTTCTTCAGGGCCAGGATGCGCCAAGTCGACATCGAGGTGCCGAACCGCATCGTCAATGTGAACTATCGGATGCGACTAGCCTGTTATCCCCAGAGTAGCTTTTATCCAGTAAGCCCGTGCTCATACCAAATGAGTCACGAGGATCACTAAAACCGTCTTTCGACCCTGATTCCGATATCATAATTGTTCGGAACGTCCCAAATGGGACTTCGACTAGTTTGTCTCACAGTCAAGCCAACTTCTACTTTTGCACTTACAATCCGATTTCCAGCCGGATCAAGTTGACCTTTGTGTACCCGCGTTACTTTTTTGCAGGTGCCTGCCCCAGGCAAACTGACCATCATACACGGTTCCCCTCCGGGATCCACCGGAGTAGGTTAGACTCAAAAACAACAAAGGGAGGTGTTCCATTGTCGCCCGATAAACGGGCTCCCTCCTACACTCGACAATCATTGTCTTCTTATCAATGTAAAAATTCAGTAAAGCTTCATGGGGTCTTTTTGTCCTGTAGTAATTAAACGGCATCTTCACCGCTCTTTCAATTTCACTGGATAGATGTTTAAGACAGTTATACAGTCGTTAAACCTTTCATACGTGTCGTAACTTACACGACAAAGGACTTCGCTACCTTAGAACAGTTAGAGTTACTGCTGACGTTCACCAGGGCTTATACCTCAAGCCGTCCCTTGCGGGAAAACTCAAGATTTTAACCTTCTGGCACCGGTCAGGTTTCAGCCCATATACATCCCCTTACGGGTTAGCATGGACCTGTGTTTGTGGTAAACAGTCGCCGTATAGTCTTTTATTGTAACCCGAGTGTTATCTCGGGCAGGGCATCTTGCAAAGCTTACGCCCAGCTATTTTGCCAAGTTCCTTAAACATCTGTCTTCCAATCGTCTTAGTCTACTCGACTTATCCACCAGTGTCGGTTTTGGTACGAATTCCCTTAATTCTAGTTGCGATACTTTTCTCGTACAGATGGACTCAATCTGATCGCCTGGTTTCCCAGACTTTTATTCATGCTTCGCTTTATAACGAAAAGGCGGATTTGCCAGCCCCTTCTTGCTATACACTTAAACGGTCGATCACTTGACCGCCAGATCTTCCATCCGTCGTCCTACCCCAACTTAAAACGGATTAAAGGAAGGACCGGAATATTAACCGGTTATCCATCCACTACGCCAGCACTACACTGGCCTCGTGTTAGGATCGCCTAACCCTCAGACGAACAACGTAGCTGAGGAAACCTTGGATATTTCGACGGGAAGGATTCTCACCTTCCTTTCGTTACTCATGCCTGCATTCTCACTTCTAGGCGCTCCAGCTATCCTTACGGACCACCTTCACCGCCCCTAGAACGCTCTCCTACTACTCCCCCCGACTTGCGTCGGGAAAAATCTCCACCTTCGGTGGTATGCTTTAGCCTCGTTACATTTTCGGCGCAGATTGCCGACCCCTTGCGGAGTCGAACAGTGAGCTATTACGCTTTCTTTAAAGGATGGCTGCTTCTGAGCCAACCTCCTGTCTGTCTTAGGCAATCCACTGCCTTTCCCACTTAGCATACACTTAGAGACCTTAGATGAGAGTCTGGGGTCTTCCCCTCTTGCCCGGCCAGCTTAGCCCGGTCGGACTGACTGCCTAGCTTAATCCTACGGTATTCGGAGTTTGGTTAAATGCCGAGGCTTGCGCCTCAAACATTCATCCAGTAGCTCTACCCCCGCAGGGAAACACTAGACGCTATACCTATATATATTTCGGAGAGAGCCAGCTATTCCCACTTTCGATTGGCATATTACCCCTAACCACAAGTCATCGGACAGATTTGCAGCTCTGATCCGTACGGGCCTCCCATCAGGTTTCCCTGATGTTCACCCTGCTCATGGTTAGCTCAAGTGGCTTCGGGTCACCTCCAATTACCTAGTCGCCTTATTCAGACTCGCTTTCGCTACGCCTCCGCAAGTTTACTTGCTTAAACTTGGTAATTAGAAATACTCGCAGGCTCATTCTTCAATAGGCACGACATCACTGGCTTGCGCCAGCTTTGTCTGTTTGTTAGCAAATGGTTTCAGATCTATTTCATTCCCCTTCTTGGGGTGTTTTTCACCTTTCCCTCACGGTACTAGTTCACTATCGGTCCGCTAAAGTATTTAGCCTTGGAGCTTGGTCGCCCCAGATTCCCAGGACATTGCACGTGGACCCTGGTACTTAGGTATCAAATCAAAATGTTACTTAATCTTAAAATACGGGACTTTCACCCTCTTTGATTGCCCATTCCATGGCATTCTTCTGATTTTTCACATCATACAATCTGACCCTGCAACCCCACTTGCGTGGTTTAGGCTTCTCCGCGTTCGCTCACCGCTACTAACGGAATCTCTTTCGATTTCTTTTCTTCGGGGTACTGAGATGTTTCACTTCCCCCGCTTACCCTGCTCCCCGATAAATCGGGAAGCGTCATTTACCTTTCGGTAGATGGAGTTACCTCATTCGGACATCATTGGATCATCGCTCGTTGGCAGCTCCCCAATGCTTATCGCAACCTTCTACGTCCTTCGTCGGCTTTAGCAGCCTAGGCATCCACCATTTGCTTCTTTAAAACTATCCAGTATAACTTGGCAACTCAATATAGTCGCCAAGATTTTATATATTTTTTCGATTACTTCAGTAGATTGTTAAAGTAGGAGTCCGGTTTGCACCGGACCGGAATTTAATTTTCAACACCCGGAGGTGCTTACTTCTTAAATTTCTTTGTGGACCTGGGGAGAGTCGAACTCCCGACCTCTTCATTGCAAATGAAGCGCTATAACCAACTAAGCCACAGGCCCGAAATTAGCCCTGCTCTTGGCTATCCTGCCCTTTGCAGGTAAATAAGATCCTCTCTTTAAAAGAACAAAAAACCGAAAGCTTGTCTGCTTTCGGCTGATACCTTCGCGGCTTCGATTACATCACCGCATTTTTACACTCCAATTAAATCCATTTTTGATTAGCTTCAGCATCGACAAGTGCTCATATTCTACCTAATATTTGAGACTCCGTCAACGACTAAATTTAACTTAAATTTAGGAGGTATTTAATTGCTTTTGGCTCCCCCAAAAACTCTCTTTTAGCCTTGTTTTTCCTGTTTCGCCTTAAGGACCTCAACAAATATCGGTACCAGCGAGATCAGGATGATAATCACCACCGAATAATGGAAATTATTTTTTATGATTGGCAGGTTGCCAAAAAGATATCCTCCCCAGGTAAACAAACTCACCCACAAAAATCCTCCGATCATATTAAACGATAGGAATTTTCCGTAATTCATTTTCCCTATTCCCGCCACAAACGGCGCGAAAGTTCTGACTATCGGTACGAATCTTGCCAGTATTATAGCTTTGCCGCCGTGTTTGTCATAAAACCCTTGGGCTTTATCCAGATATTCCTTTTTAAACAGTTTGCTGTTCATTTCAAAGGCTTTTGGCCCCACAAAGTGGCCAATCCAGTAATTAACCGTATCTCCTAGGAAAGCTGCCACGACCATCAACAACCATAAAAACACTATATTAAAAGCACCCGTCGAGGCGCTTAATGCTCCTGCCGCAAATAGCAAAGAGTCTCCTGGTAGAAATGGTGTCACTACCAATCCTGTTTCAACAAAAATAACCAAAAACATAATTGCATAACTCCACCCCCCAAAAGTATGTATAACCAAAGTCAGGTTTTTATCTATATGCAAAAACAGGTCAATGAATTGTTTTAGTAATGTCATAAACTTAATTTTAACACCTCATTTGCTCTCTTTTTACTGATTCACTAGTTTATCTAAATCAACCCCGTTGCCTTCATACCCCAAAGCCCAAAATCCGACGCTTTTGAATTGGTTTTGTCTCAGAAGTTCAATTTTGGCTTTAAGGCTTTGTTCATTTTCATAATAAACCTGGTGGATTTCCCCGCTGGTTTTAAACACCATCCACGGGCTTTGCGACATTTCATCATAAAAAAGTCTCATCTCCCCTTCTTTAATATCGTCAACCATCGTTGTCCCAACCCCTCTCATATCATAAATTACAAAACCTCCATCATTTTCCATTTCCTTCGTCCTTTTTATACTGGCCATCTGGTACCACCCCCTTTTCACTTTGGCCCCGAAATTGTCCGTCTTTGTTTTCCATTCATAGCCGTATAAAGGTATTGCAAAAGTCACTTTATTTTTATCAATATTTAATAGTGCCAGCCGCGATACCGTTTCCAATATATAGTGGTCGCCGCTGTCGGCATTTATCGGCGCCACTGGTCCGGCATTATCCGACCCCGGTCTGTGGTAATCATAAGCCATAACGATCACTTCATCTGCACTGCCAATTAAGCTCTTCAACCTGTCCTCATCCCCTTTATTAATAGTATTGGCAAAAATATCCACACTCACTCTTCTTCCTGTCGCTCTTTTGACTGCCTTAATAAATTCCACAAACTGGTCGTCAAGTACAGCCGTCTGATCATTCATAAATTCAAAGTCAATATTTATGCCGTCAAAATTATTTTCCTTTTCCGTTTGCTTCATTTGTTCAACCAGATTATTTACCGCCGATGCATTGGCAATTAATTTATCTATTTTTTCGTCTTCAAACATTGTCACGCTAAGGCTGTTTATTCCGCCGTTTTGACGGATATTATCCTTAATTTTTAAGTAATCACTGTTATTGATTTTTTTTGATTGTGAATCCCACACCAGATTTCCATTTTCGTCAGCTGCCACCCCGGCAAATATCAGCTCGTCTATTTCTTTACCATAAAAGTTTGTTTTCCCAGCCATCCATGCCGGCAAAAAACCCACCGTCCTTAATATTTTATTTTCATTCGTACTCGCTTGTCTTAGTTTAGCCAGTGGATTTAGTAATTCTTTTTGGTCCTTTCCGCTGATTAAGAGCAGCCCTCCGGCAATTATCATCATTATCGCCAGGAACTTTGCTGCTGCTTTCATTTATTTCTCCACTAGATTTGCCCATGCCGTTTTCATTGTTCTCCAAAAATTACCCACCGATCCGAATGTGATCAGCACCGCCGCAGCTATCAACCCGGTTACTCTCAGCAAATTCCATTTTTTCATATCTTCATTTTACCATCAAAAAACTTGGATCTCCTTTTCTTTTTATTCTGCTTGTGGGTGATGGAGAACTCGAATCTCCGACCCCTGTCTTATCAGGACAGTGCTCTAACCAACTGAGCTAATCACCCGGATTTTGTAAACTTAGTATATCACGTAATCTTTCCAATCCAAGGCATTAAATCTCCATTTTTTATCTCACCGTTTCCCTGCTTTTCTCTTGCATTTCCTGGGCTTTTTCCAAAAGCATCCCCATTACCTTTTGGGCCACATTTATTCCCGTCGATTTCTCAAACCCTTGGTATTGGCACTGGCGGTTTACTTCTAAAATATAGCTGTTATCTTTTTCGTCTTTCATAATATCGACTCCGCAATAATCGAGTCCGCAGACTTTGGCCACTTTTTCTGCCAGCAGCTTATCCTCATTACTTAGCACCCAGGCCTCTACTGCACCGCCCAGCGAAAAATTACTTCTGAATTCGTCGCCGACTGCCGATCTTTTCATTGCTCCGAGTGCCTTCCCTCCCAATACTATTACTCTCAAATCCCATCTTGTCGGCAGGCACTTTTGCCACAAAAACATTCCTACATTAATTTCATTAATTTTATTCAGCCATTTTTCCAGTTGTGCCTGGTTGTCAAACTTTCTTACCGACTTTCCCTGATAGCCCCGTTCATGCTTGGTA